>CANNNB010000052.1 GCA_947505995.1 Comamonadaceae bacterium | reverse complement strand
GCCACCATTTTGTCAAACAATTCACGCGGCAAGGATGCGCCTGTTGTGACATGAGAGGTCATGTGCTTCAACACAGACCACTCCCAACAAAAGTTTTCCATGAATTGGCTAGGTAATTCGACGGCATCCCATTCAACGCCACTGATGCCCGACACATCGTGCTCATTCACTTGTGTGAGCATGTGATGCAGGCCATGTCCAAATTCGTGGAACAAGGTAATGACATCGTCGTGCGTTAGCAAGGCGGGGTTGCCATCAACGCCTTCCGCAAAATTGCAGACCAAATGGGCCACTGGGGTTTGCAATTGACCATTGTCTGGCCTTAACCAACGTGCGCGAACACCGTCCATCCAAGCGCCACCGCGTTTGCCTGCACGTGCGGGTTGGTCAAGGTAGAACTGACCCACCAACTGGCCATTTCTTTCGATGCGATAGAAACTGACAGCGGGGTGCCAGACAGGCGCTTGATCTGCTTGAATGCTGACTTCAAACAAAGTCTCAATGATCTTGAACAGGCCTTGCAGAACTTTGGGCGCTGTGAAATATTGCTTCACTTCTTGTTCGCTGAAGCTGTATCGGGCTTCCTTCAATTTTTCACCAATGTAGGACCAATCCCAAGCTTGTGGATCTTGCAAATTCAAATGCTCGCCTGCAAATTGCCGCATGTCTGCCAAGTCTTTTTCTGCATAGGGGCGAGCCCGTTGAGCCAAATCGCGAAGAAAAGAAATAACTTTGGCAGGAGAGTCGGCCATCTTGGTGGCGACCGAAACTTCTGCATAGTTGTGAAATCCCAATAATTGGGCTTCTTCTTGGCGAAGTTGCAAAATTTCTTGGATCAGTAAAGTGTTGTCTAGACTTGCAAATTCTGAATCTGTTTGGTCGGAAGCGCGAGTGACATGGGCTCGGTAAAGTTTGTGCCTTAAATCGCTGCTGTTGGCAAACTGCATAACAGGCAGGTAGCACGGCATTTTCAAAGTGAGTTTGTAGCCAGCTTTGTTGTCTTTCTCGGCAGCTGCACGCGCAGTTTGAATGACATCATCTGGAACGCCTGCTAATTCTGCCTCGGTGACAAAAATTGAAAACCGATCAGTCGCATCCAAAGCGTTCTCACTGAATTTTTGACTCAATTCCGCCATCCGTTCTTGAATGGCTGCATAGCGTGTTTTGTCATTGCCTTGAAGATCAGCGCCGCCGAGTACAAAATTGCGAAGTGCATTTTTCAAGGCTTGCTTTTGAGCAGCGTCGAGTTGGGCGGAATCGACGGCTTTGTATTTGGCGTAAAGCTTTTCGTCTGCGCCCAGTCTTGTCCAGAACTCTGTAACCTTTGGCAGCGCATCGTTGTAAGCCGCTCGAAGCTCAGGGGTGTCTGCCACATTGTTCAAATGACTGACTGCGCCCCACGAAAAACTTAATTGTTCCGTGTGGACATCTAGCGCTTTGGCAATGGCATGCCAGTCCGAGGGGAAATCCGAATCTGTGACAAGCGCTAGAGCTTTAGAGGCTGACATCAAAAGCTCGTCGGTGGCCAAATTGACATGCTCAGGCTTGATCTGATCGAACAAGGGCAGATTGGCAGTTTGAAGCAAGGGGTTGTGCATGGGATGTGTCCTAACTTGACGAACTTTTAAAATTCAAAAAAAGAAAATGTCGATTGATTAAATGCGCTCGGCGGCTTCTAGTGTATTGACCAGCAACATGGTGATGGTCATGGGACCAACACCACCGGGCACAGGTGAAATGTAGCCAGCTACTTGCTCAACACCTGCAAAATCTACATCACCGCAAAGCTTGCCTTCTTCGTTGCGATTCATGCCAACATCTAGCACCACGGCACCGGGTTTCACCATGTCGGCAGTGATGACGTTGCGCTTGCCAACGGCCGCCACAATCACATCGGCTTGAAGTGTCAGAGCTTTCAAATCACGGGTGGCACTGTGGCAGATGGTGACAGTGGCATTTTTTTGTAAAAGCATCAAGGCCATGGGCTTGCCAACAATGTTGCTGCGTCCTATGACGACGGCATGCTTGCCTTTGAGGTCATACTCAATGCTTTCAAGCATTTTCATGCAGCCATAGGGGGTGCATGGCCAAAAGCCTGGCATTCCGGTCATCAAAGCGCCTGCGCTTGCGATGTGAAAACCATCGACATCTTTGGTGGGCGCGATGGCTTCAATTACTTTTTGTGCATCAATGTGTTTTGGTAAGGGCAATTGAACCAAGATGCCGTGAATGCTTTTGTCGTGATTGAGGGCGTCTATTCGATCCAGCAAGTCCGATTCTGAGAGGGAGTCTGGATGTTTTTCTAGGATGGAGTGAAGGCCACTGTCTTGGCAGGCCTTGACCTTGTTGCGAACATAGACTTGGCTGGCGGGGTTGTCGCCAACCAAAATAACGGCCAATCCAGGTGTGATGCCTCTGGCTTTCAGCGCAGCGGTTCGCAGTTTGACATCTGCGCGCAATTTCTGGGAGAGGGCATTGCCGTCAATACTTTGGGCTGTCATGGGATGCTGGTTTTCAGTGTTGGGTAAAAAAAACTTCAAGTAAAAACGCCCGCGAGTTTGAATATCACGGGCGTTTAGACGGGTCTGCTAGAGGCGGATTTGTCTTTAGCCCTTTGGAGCGTTTTGTCCCAAAGCAATTTTGAGCAGGTCTGCAACCGTATTGGCGTTGAGCTTTTCCATGATGTTGGCGCGGTGAGCTTCAACTGTTTTGATGCTGATGCCCAGATCATCGGCAATCTGTTTGTTCAAGCGCCCGGCCACAATGCGCTCGAGCACTTGAGCTTCACGGCCAGTCAATTTGGCAAGCAAGGCGTCGCGGTTGGCGGCATTTTGGTGATCTGAAAAAGACTCGCGAGCGCTGTCAAGCATGCGTTCGACCAGACTGACCAAATCAGCTTCCTTGAATGGTTTCTGGATAAAGTCCATGGCCCCTTTTTTCATGGTGTCAACGGCCATGGGCACATCGCCGTGACCCGTGATGAAGACAATGGGCAAGGGAGAGCGACGCTCGACCAATTTGTCTTGCAGCTCTAGTCCGGTCATGCCGCCCATGCGTATGTCGACGATCAAACAAGCCACCTCACGGGGATCGTAGCGGCTTAGAAATGACTCAGCTGAGTCAAAGCATCTGACTCGGTAGTCTTTGCCCTCTAAGAGCCACTGAAGGGAATCACGAACCGCTTCGTCGTCGTCTACAACGTAAACAGTTCCTTTTTTAGGTATCAAACTCATTGGCTTTTCCAGTTTTACTTGCTAATTCAATTCTTCTAGTTGGCCGAAACGGGTAGCCAGAAGGAAAAACAACATCCAACAACTTCGTCGGCATTGTAGAGGTTCTCAGCCGTGATTCTGCCTTGATGCGATTCAACGATGGTTCGGCACAGGTTGAGGCCAATGCCCATGCCTTCGACTTTGGTGGAGAAAAATGCCTCATAAAGCCGTTCCATTACCTGTGGCGGCAAGCCCTTCCCAGTGTCGCTGACTGAAAAATGGACTGTGTTGAGGCCATTTACCACCTTGGGAACGACTCTTAACTCCACATGCCTCTTGCCAACAGGACGCTCACCATTGTCGATGGATTCCGCCGCATTTTTCATCAAATTGATTAAAACTTGCTCGATCAAGATCGGATCCACGCTAAGTTGTGGCAATCGCGCAGCGACGTAATGCGACAAGCGAACATTTCGTCGGCGGAGTTCAATTTCAGCCAATTCAACCGCCTCATTGACCATGTTGACAACCTCTGAGGGTGTTCTGTTGGGTTCACTGCGCTTAACAAAGGATCTAATCCGGTGAATGATTTGACCTGCACGCTGGGCTTGGTGCGAGGTTTTTTCCAATGCCCAAATCAGGTCTACTTCCTCAATTTGCTGCCCTTTGATGCGTGACAACATGCCATTGCAATAGTTGGTAATGGCCGTCAGAGGTTGGTTGAGTTCGTGGGCAACGCTGGAAGCCATTTCACCCATGGTGATGAGACGGCTGGCGTTTTGCGCACGCTCAGCTTGTTGCGATGCTAATTCTTCAGCTTGCCTGCGGGCGGTGATATCAGTGGCGATTACCAATTGTGCAAGTCTGCCATCTGCCCAATGGATATAACGAGTGCGAATTTCCAGCCATTTGGCCAAATGTTCTAAATAAATCTCAGCCCGTTCAGCCGGTGCGACTGTGAGACTTTCAGTGGGCAAGCCTGCCAATGCATCCACATCGTCCATTTCAGTTTCTGAAGTCCGGATGTCTAGCATGCCGGCTTGTGCAACCAAATTCAAATGCCCTTGTGTGTCAGTGCCAAACCATTGCCGGTAGAGTTTGTTTGCAAACAACAGCTCTTCGCTACCCAATGGCGCCACCGAAACGGATGCATCCAGAGCTTCAAGCACAATAGTGAAGCGTTCATAGGAGGCCGCCAATTGTTCTCGCACTCGGTTGGGCTCTGTGATGTCAGTCATCGAAGTCATCCAGCCGGTTTGTTGTCCGTTGGCATCGATCAAAGGGGAGACGTAAAGACGGGCATCAAAAATACTGTCATTTTTTCTTTTGACGCGGACTTGAAAGCCACCTGGGGTCTGTTTGCCGCTCAGCTCCTCTTCTAAACGCACCATCAAGGCTTCTCTGTCTTCGTTGGGCCAGTAGGGGTAGGGCGCTACGGCACCAATCAATTCTTGTTCTTGCCATCCCGTCATTTGACAGAATGCCAAGTTGACATAACTGATTCGCCCCTCCATGTCCAAAGCTCGCATGCCTGTGAGCATGGAGTTTTCCATCGCTCTTCTGAAATTTGTTTCAGCAATTAACTCTTTTTGAGTTTGCTGTCGCTTGCGTGTGTGTCGCCAATTGGCAATCAGCATCCATGCCGTTAGCAAGCTAAGTGCGCCAATGACCCAAAACATGCCATTGCCCACAACATCTTGTGAAGTGCGCCACGCCTGAGCTCTGAGAATGAGGCCATTGCCAACGGGCGATACAGGTACTTCGAATTCATTGTTTTGCAATGAAATACCCGGCATGAAACTCCAAATGCTGGCGCGTTTAGTGATGGATTGTCCGGCAATGAGGTTGCCATCGCCATCCAGCAGTGAGACTGCGTATTTTGCGGCTATTTCACTGGGAATGCCATATCTCAACAAGCTTTCGACAGCGTATTCAGCCATGATCACGCCATTGAATCTTCCTTGCGCGTTGGTCAGAGGGATATGCAGTTGAAGTACAACGTTTTTAGCGTAATTTTCTTGTCCCGATGTGTTGTTGTTCATCGGTGAGTTGCCGTCATCTTCCTGGGAATAAATCGGTTGCATCAAGTCACGGGCGAGTGAGTAGCTGTTTTCAGACTCACCCCACTTAATAATTTCACCTACCCGCCATTTTTGACTGACCAACACACTCGGTGCTGTTTGGCTTGCCAAAATTTTTTGGCGATCATCGATCCATGCGATTGTTTTAAGTTCTGGATTTTTTAACACCAGTGTTTCGGTGCGTCTTGAAAATTCTCTGAGGTCGACTTCTTTGTTTGAAACATCTCGTGCTAAACGCATGATTTGTTCTTGACGTTCAAGCAATCGCAGTCTCAATCGTTGTTGGCTGTACTCAACGTCTCTTTTCACAGCCTCTTGTTCGCGATCGACTTCTTCTATCTTCAAGTACCAAAACGAGAAGGCAATGGCGCAGAAAAACAACAACACAGAAGCAACCGGCGCGAGTGTTGCAAACCTGTCTTGTTTAAGCGGGTTTTGCCGTTTCCACCATCGACGCCAAAATGTGACCAGCTTGATGGCCATGATGGCTTTTGTGACCTTGGGTGACTTCATCCCCTCAAGTTTAGGGTAATCCCTTCAAAGAATATTTTACATAGTGAAATTAAAAAGCACCATTTGAAATAATTATAGCTTTGTGAGAGAATTCACAAAAAACAGTTCAACCACGGCCAACTAAGGAGACAAATATGTCAGCCGTTCAGCCTAATAACGTCCTCGCAGACTTGGATGCCACTGAAACTCGGGAATGGATGGACGCTCTGTCCGCCGTGATTGAAAAGGAAGGCGGCGAACGCGCTCACTTCTTGTTAGAGCAACTCCTTGAACATGCCCGAGAGAACAGCATAGACATGCCGTTCTCTGCCAATACGGGCTATGTGAATACCATTGAACCTGATCAAGAAGCCCATTGCCCTGGCAACATTGAAATTGAAGAACGACTGCGCTCCTACATGCGTTGGAACGCCATGGCCATGGTGGTCAAGGCCAACCGCCACAACCCTGAGGACGGTGGCGATTTGGGTGGCCACATTGGTTCCTTCGCTTCATTGGCGCATATGTTTGGGGCAGGTTTTAATCACTTCTGGCATGCAGAAAGTGAAAACCATGGGGGTGACTGTTTGTACATCCAAGGCCATGTCTCTCCAGGCGTTTATGCACGTGCATATTTAGAGGGTCGATTGACAGAAGAACAATTGCTCAACTTTCGTCAAGAAGTAGATGGCAAGGGTTTGTCCAGCTACCCGCACCCCAAATTGATGCCTGAGTTTTGGCAGTTCCCTACTGTTTCAATGGGCCTTGGCCCTTTGATGGCGATTTACCAAGCTCGATTTTTGAAGTACTTGCATGCTCGTGGCATTGCAAACACCGAAAACCGAAAAGTGTGGGTGTTTTGTGGCGATGGCGAAATGGACGAAGTGGAATCCTTGGGCGCTATCGGCTTGGCTTCGCGTGAGAACCTTGACAATCTGATCTTTGTTGTGAACTGCAACTTGCAGCGTTTGGACGGCCCAGTGCGCGGTAACGGCAAGATTGTTCAAGAACTCGAAAGTGAATTCCGCGGCTCTGGTTGGAACGTCATCAAACTATTGTGGGGCAGCGAGTGGGACAAGCTCTTGGCTCGTGACAAAGACGGCGCTCTTCGCAAGATCATGATGGATACCTTGGACGGCGACTTCCAAGCATTCAAAGCCAATGACGGTGCTTACGTTCGAAAGCATTTCTTTGGTCGTGATCCTCGCACCCTAGAGATGGTGTCGCACATGAGTGACGACGAAATTTGGTCTTTGAAGCGTGGCGGTCACGATCCTCAAAAAGTGTATGCGGCATACCACCAGGCAGTCAACACCAAAGGTCAACCTACGGTGTTGTTGATCAAAACTGTGAAAGGTTTTGGTATGGGCAAAGTGGGCGAAGGCAAGAACAACGTTCACCAAACAAAGAAGCTCTCAGACGAAGACGTGCGCTACATGCGCGATCGCTTTAATATTCCTGTGCCAGACAGTGAGTTGGCCAATGTGCCTTTTTACAAGCCTGCTGATGACACGCCTGAAATGCGTTACCTGCATGAGCGTCGAAAGGCGTTGGGCGGTTATTTGCCACACCGCCGTACCAAAGCGGACGAAAGCTTTACGGTGCCATCTTTGGATGTCTTTAAGTCGGTCATGGAACCCACAGCCGATGGACGTGAAATTTCAACCACACAGGCTTATGTTCGTTTCCTCACGCAACTTTTGCGCGATCAAGCATTAGGCCCTCGCGTAGTTCCCATCTTGGTGGACGAAGCCCGTACTTTTGGCATGGAAGGTTTGTTCCGCCAAGTCGGTATTTACAACCCAGCAGGGCAGCAATACACACCGGTCGACAAAGACCAAGTGATGTACTACAAAGAAGACAAAGCGGGTCAAATTTTGCAGGAAGGCATTAATGAAGCGGGCGGTATGTCTAGCTGGATTGCTGCGGCTACCAGCTACTCCACCAGCAACCGCATCATGGTACCGTTCTATGTTTACTACTCTATGTTTGGCTTCCAACGCATAGGCGATTTGGCTTGGGCCGCTGGCGACATGCAGGCACGTGGATTTTTGTTAGGCGGTACATCCGGCCGAACCACTTTGAATGGCGAAGGCTTGCAGCACGAAGATGGTCACAGCCACATTTTGGCGGGCACCATTCCAAACTGCCTCAGCTACGACCCCACGTTCGCACATGAAGTAGGCGTGATCTTGCACCATGGTTTGAAACGCATGGTGGAAAAACAAGACAACGTGTATTACTACATCACCTTGTTGAATGAGAACTACGCCATGCCAGGATTAACACCCGGCACGGAAGAGCAAATTATCAAGGGTATGTACCTGTGCAAGGCTGGTGCTAAGAACAAAACGCGTGTGCAGTTAATGGGCTCTGGCACCATTTTGCGCGAGTCGCTGGCCGCCCAAGAGTTGCTTGCCAAAGATTGGGGCGTTGCTGCCGATGTTTGGAGTTGCCCAAGCTTCAATGAATTGACGCGCGATGGCCAAGACGCCGAGCGTTTCAACATGTTGCACCCCTTGGAAACACCCAGGGTGCCGTTTGTGGCGCAACAGTTGGCTAAGCACGATGGCCCAGTCATTGCCTCCACCGACTACATGAAAAACTACGCCGAACAAATTCGCTCCTTCTTACCTAAAGGTCGTACTTTCAAAGTGTTAGGCACCGATGGTTTTGGCCGTAGCGATTTCCGAAGCAAATTGCGCGAGCATTTTGAAATCAATCGCCATTACATCGTTGTGGCAGCGCTCAAGGCATTGAGCGAAGAGGGCGCCGTGCCCGTGGCCAAAGTCGCTGAGGCTTTGAAGCAATACGACATCAAGACCGACAAGGTCAATCCTTTGTACGCTTGATAACTAAAATTGGAGACACACATGGCATTGGTAGAAGTCAAAATTCCAGACATCGGTGATTTAGATGAAGTCGCGGTAATTGAATTGATGGTCAAAGTGGGTGACACCATCAAAGCCGAGCAATCATTGATTACCGTTGAATCTGACAAAGCATCAATGGAAATCCCATCCTCAACAGCTGGCGTGGTGAAAGAACTGCGCGTGAAGTTGGGTGACAAGGTTAAACAAGGCTCGGTGGTTTTGGTGTTGGAAGCCAGTGGTGCTGCTGCAGTCTTGGCTGCAGAAACCCCAACTGCACCTGTTGCGCCCTCTGCTGTGATTGCGCCAGTCGTTGAAACCACGCCTGTTTCGCTGACTTTAGAGGTGGCCCCTATGACCTCTTCGGTGAATGTAGCTTCGCCTGCTCATAACCCTGGCGCACCAACGCTGGGCTTGCCTCATGCCTCACCTTCGGTGCGCAAATTTGCGCGCGAATTGGGTGTGCCTTTGGAAGAAGTCAAAGGCAATGGCCCTAAAGGTCGAATTTCACAAGACGACGTTCACGCCTTTACCAAAGCCGTGATGGCAGGTGCAACGCAAACCAAAGCTCAAGCTGCAAAAGCGCCTGCTGGTGGCGATGGCGCCGCCTTGGGCTTGATTCCTTGGCCCAAAGTAGACTTCGCCAAATTTGGACCCATTGAGCGCAAAGAAATGGGCCGCATCAAGAAAATCAGCGGCGCCAATTTGTTGCGCAATGCCATCATGATTCCGGCGGTTACCAACCATGACGATGCCGACATTACTGATTTGGAAGCCTTTCGTGTTTCGACCAACAAAGAAAATGAGAAGTCTGGCGTGAAGGTCACCATGTTGGCTTTCTTGATCAAAGCTTGTGTGGCGGCATTGAAAAAATACCCTGAGTTCAACAGCTCTCTGGATGGCGATGCCATTGTCTACAAAAACTATTGGCACATAGGCTTTGCAGCAGACACGCCCAATGGTTTGATGGTGCCAGTGATTCGTGATGCCGACAAGAAAGGCATCTTGCAAATTAGCCAAGAAATGGGCGAGTTGGCGAAGAAAGCGCGGGATGGCAAATTAAGCCCTGCCGAAATGACAGGCGCTACTTTCACCATTTCTAGCTTGGGTGGCATTGGCGGAAAGTATTTCACGCCCATTATCAACGCGCCTGAAGTGGCCATATTGGGTGTTTGTAAAAGTACGCAAGAACCTGTGTGGGATGGCAAACAATTTGTACCTCGGCTCATGTTGCCCTTGTCTCTGACATGGGATCACCGTGTGATCGATGGCGCGGCTGCTGCGCGATTCAATGCGTATTTGGGTCAAATCCTTGGCGACTTCCGCCGTGTTTTACTTTGAGAGCTTGAACCATGGCATTGATTGAAATTAAAGTTCCGGACATTGGCGACTTCGACGAAGTGGCGGTCATTGAGTTGCTGGTCAAAGCAGGCGACGTTGTGAAGCCAGAACAAAGTTTGTTGACTGTAGAGTCTGACAAAGCTTCCATGGAAATTCCTTGCTCACATGCTGGTGTGGTCAAAGAGCTCAAAGTTAAATTGGGCCACAAAGTGAAGCAAGGCTCTGTGATTCTGTTGTTGGAAGGTGAAGCCATTGCTTCAGAAGTCGCAACCCCAATTTCATTGCCTGCGGCTCAGGCCAGTGCGCCAGTTGCAGCAGCTTCTGCTGCACCCGCTGCACTCAATATGCCGAACGCAGTTTCTTACAGCGGCTCGGTCGATATTGAATGTGATTTGCTGGTGTTGGGTGCTGGCCCAGGCGGGTACTCCGCTGCTTTTCGAGCCGCCGATTTGGGACTCAAGGTTGTGATCGTTGAACGATATGCCACCTTGGGCGGTGTCTGCTTGAACGTGGGCTGCATTCCTTCCAAAGCTTTGTTGCATGTGGCTGCAGTGATGGACGAAGTGAGCCACATGGCCGACTTGGGTATCGATTTTGGTTCACCCAAGGTTGACATAGGAAAATTGCGCACACACAAAGAAAAAGTCATTGGCAAACTCACAGGTGGTTTGGCGGCCATGGCCAAGATGCGCAAGGTCACCACTGTTCGTGGTGTGGGTGAATTCCTGAGTCCTAAGCACGTGGTAGTTGAGGAAACCACAGGCACGGGTCAAGAAAAAACGGGCGTGAAGAAAGTCCTTGCTTTCAAAAACTGCATCATTGCAGCGGGTAGCCAAGCCGTGCGTTTGCCCTTCATGCCCAAGGATCCGCGGGTGGTCGATAGCACGGGTGCATTGGCATTGAAGGAAGTGCCAAAGCGCATGCTTATTTTGGGTGGTGGCATCATCGGATTGGAAATGGGTACCGTTTACAGCACGCTGGGTGCTCGCCTAGACGTGGTTGAAATGATGGATGGCTTGATGCAAGGCGCTGACCGAGATTTGGTCAAGGTCTGGCAAAAAATGAACGCGCACCGTTTTGACAACATCATGCTCAAAACCAAAACGGTGGGTGCCAAAGCCACCAAGGCCGGTATTGAGGTCACATTCGAATCTGCAGAGGAGGGCGTTGCTGCACCAGCGCCTCAGGTTTATGACTTGGTTTTACAGGCTGTCGGCCGTACACCTAACGGTCAGAAGCTTGCCGCCGACAAAGCCGGGGTGAGCTTGACAGATCGTGGTTTTATTCCTGTCGATATTCAAATGCGCACCAACGTGCCACACATCTTTGCAATTGGTGACATCGTGGGCCAGCCCATGTTGGCCCACAAAGCAGTTCATGAAGCGCATGTGGCGGCTGAGGTGATTGCTGGAGAGATTCAAGGTAACAAAGAATTGGCCGCCAGTGCCTTCAATGCACGCGTGATTCCAAGTGTGGCTTACACCGACCCCGAAGTGGCTTGGGTAGGCCTCACTGAAGATCAAGCCAAGGCACAAGGCATCAAGGTTAAGAAGGGCCTGTTCCCATGGACAGCTTCAGGCCGTGCCATTGCCAACGGCCGTGATGAAGGAGTTACCAAGTTGTTGTTCGATGATTCTCCCGAGGCGCACGGCCACGGCAAGATCTTGGGCGGCGGCATGGTGGGCACGCATGCGGGTGACATGATTGGCGAAGTGGCCTTGGCCATTGAGATGGGCGCAGATGCCATTGACATTGGCAAGACCATTCACCCTCATCCTACCTTGGGGGAAAGCATTGGCATGGCAGCTGAGGTGGCTCATGGCAGTTGTACAGACTTGCCGCCTTCTAAGAAATAAGCTTTGTTAGCTTGAGACAAAAAACTGCCTTCAAGGCGGTTTTTTGTGAGGCTTATGCATAGCATCAGTTCGGTAAAGGTTCTGTATTTAGCTTGTCAGATTGAACTCTTCGGGCACCATTGAACCTTTGTTGCCAATAGGCTTCGCGCATGTCGTCAACTCGAACGGCCTTGCCTGGCCTTGGTGCATGGATGAATTTGCCGTCACCGACATAAATACCGACATGGCTGAAGGTTCTTTTCATGGTGTTGAAAAAAACCAAGTCGCCAGGCTTGAGTTCGCTGCGATTGATTTCTTCTGTAACCTTGGCTTGCTCCTCTGCCCTTCGCGGCAGAACCAAGCCCACAGATTTTTCAAACATGTGGCGCACAAAGCCACTGCAATCAAAGCCCTTTTCTTCAGAGGTGCCGCCCCGCTTATAGGGCACGCCTAAGAGCCCCATGGCCTGGATGACCAACTCAGAAGCCCGACCACCTAATGTATTGCGAGCTGACTGCAGTGGGCCGCTGAACTGGTTGCTAATTTGCTGCGTGAGTTGATCAGTCATTTGAGAGACCAATCCGCGCTCCTTGATTAAACGTTCAAGGTCGTCCTCAACGGGTACCGCAAGGGCTGCCGTTGTGAAAAATACCAGTCCACATAGAATCAAGCGCATAACATGTCAGTTTAATGCCAT
>CANNNB010000051.1 GCA_947505995.1 Comamonadaceae bacterium | reverse complement strand
GTGTTGCAAGCTTGCAACGACCTGCAAAGTGCTGTTTTGGGGCTGTACGTGTCTGGCTTTTTGCCTACAATGAAGTCCCAACTATCGCAGTTGCCATTGATTGTTGGTTCAGGGCGCGTCCTCATTCGACGCGCCCTTTTTTCTTGTCTAGTCCTTTGAATCTCAAACACTTGTAGCTGGTCCTTGATGAATCACATCAGAAATTTCTCCATCATTGCGCACATCGATCATGGTAAATCGACGCTCGCCGATCGATTGATTCAACGTTGCGGTGGGTTGCAAGATCGCGAAATGCAATCGCAAGTTTTGGACTCCATGGACATTGAAAAAGAACGTGGCATTACCATCAAGGCGCAAACAGCCTCGCTGCAATACAAAGCGAAAGATGGGCAAATTTACAATCTCAACCTGATCGATACGCCAGGTCACGTTGACTTCTCTTATGAGGTTTCACGCTCCTTGTCTGCTTGCGAAGGTGCATTGTTGGTTGTCGATGCAAGCCAAGGCGTTGAAGCCCAAACGGTTGCCAATTGTTATACCGCGCTTGATTTGGGTGTCGAGGTGGTGCCCGTTCTCAATAAGATGGATTTGCCTCAAGCAGATCCCGAAAACGCCAAGGCCGAAGTCGAAGACGTCATTGGCATTGATGCCAGCGAAGCCATTCCATGCTCGGCTAAAACAGGCATGGGTATTGATGAAATTTTGGAGGCCATCGTCGCCAAAATTCCTGCACCTAAGGGAAACCCCAACGCACCACTTCGCGCCATGATCGTTGACAGCTGGTTCGACACTTATGTTGGCGTTGTCATGTTGGTCCGCGTGGTTGATGGCAGGTTGGGTAAAGGCGAGCGTTTTAAAATGATGGCTACAGGGACTGTGTACAACGCTGACACCATGGGCGTATTTACCCCTGCCAATGAATCACGCGATAGCCTTGAAGCCGGACAAGTGGGTTACATCATTGCAGGTATCAAAGAGCTGCAAGCCGCCAAAGTGGGCGATACCATCACCTTGGAAAAGAAGCTGCCCAACAATTTAGGTCCTGCTGAAAAAGCATTGCCCGGCTTCAAGGAAATTCAACCTCAGGTTTTTGCGGGTTTGTACCCCACAGAAGCTAACCAATATGATTCCCTGCGCGATGCACTAGAAAAACTCAAGCTCAACGATTCTTCCTTGCATTACGAGGCTGAAGTTTCTCAAGCCCTTGGCTTTGGCTTTCGCTGTGGCTTCTTGGGTTTGCTGCACATGGAAATTGTCCAGGAGCGACTAGAGCGTGAATTTGACCAAGATCTGATCACGACGGCACCCAGTGTGGTCTATCAAGTGGTCAAAGGTGATGGTGAGGTGGTGATGGTTGAGAACCCGGCCAAAATGCCTGATCAAGGCAAGATGCTAGAGATTCGCGAGCCCATTGTCACGGTGCATTTGTACATGCCCCAAGATTATGTCGGCCCCGTCATGACGCTGGCCAACGTCAAGCGGGGCGTCCAGCTCAACATGTCCTATCACGGTCGTCAGGTCATGCTCACCTATGAAATGCCCTTGGGCGAAATCGTTTTGGACTTTTTTGACAAATTGAAATCTGTCTCACGCGGCTATGCGTCGATGGACTACGAATTCAAAGAATATCGCGCCTCAGATGTGGTGAAGGTTGATATATTGTTGAACGGCGAAAAGGTGGATGCACTGTCTATCATCGTGCACCGCACGCAGTCGGCCTATCGAGGCCGTGCTGTGGTAGCCAAAATGCGTGAAATTATCAGTCGGCAAATGTTCGATGTGGCCATTCAGGCTGCCATTGGTGCCAACATCATTGCCCGTGAAACGGTCAAAGCCTTGCGTAAAAACGTGCTGGCCAAGTGCTATGGTGGCGACATCTCGCGTAAGCGCAAATTGCTTGAGAAACAAAAAGCGGGTAAAAAACGAATGAAACAAATTGGCTCAGTTGAGGTGCCGCAAGAGGCATTCTTGGCTATTTTGCAGGTGGAAGATTAATGGAAGTCATAACTGGTTTTTTGCTAGCCGCATTTTGTGGTTATGCTATTTCTTGGTATCTCGGCATGATCGAAGGCAATTTTGCTTTGCTCATGCTGATGGCGGTCATCATTTCAGGTGTTTATTGGCTGGCTGAAAAGTATTATTTTTGGCCGCAGCGACTTAAGGCAGTCGAACAACTGGACCAAGACAAAGCCAAGCGCAAAAAAGAATTGTCCCAAATGGGCATTGATCGTCAAGACACCGACACGGGTGAAGCGCGCGATCGACTTCTGATGCAGCCTTGGTGGCTAGATTGGACAGCAGGCCTGTTCCCCGTTATTTTGTTCGTTTTTGTGCTGCGCTCATTTTTATTTGAACCATTCAAAATTCCATCCGGCTCCATGATTCCAACTTTGTGGGTTGGCGACTTAATTTTGGTGAACAAGTTTCAATATGGCATTCGTTTGCCAGTAGCCAACCTCAAATTGACGCAAGGTACGCCCGTCGCGCGCGGTGATGTCATGGTATTTCGTTACCCTCCGCGCCCCAGCGTAGATTACATCAAGCGTGTGGTTGGTATTCCGGGTGACCAAGTTGCCTACTTGAACAAAAAACTCACCATCAATGGGCAGCCTGTGCCAACTGAGGGCTTGCCAGAGTTTTTTGACGAGTCCGTCATGCGCTACTTCAAACAATCACAGGAAAAATTGGGTAGCAAGCCGCACAATTTGATTGTGGATGATGAGCGTCCAGGCTTCATTCCAGGCGCAGAAGATTTTGCCTACAAAGATCAGTGCAACTACACAGTAGAAGGTGTCGTTTGCAAGGTACCTGAAGGACATTACTTCATGATGGGCGACAATCGAGACAATTCTCTTGATTCACGCTATTGGGGTTTTGTACCCGACGCCAACATCGTCGGCCGGGCTTTTTTTGTTTGGATGAATTTTGGAAACCTGGGTCGGATTGGCTCATTCAACTGAGCCTTTTTCTTTAACAAAGCCACATCCATTGAAATTGCCACTTTTTAAATTCACTGTCGGGCTAAACGTTTGAACGACGATCTCAGTCAATTGCAAGTTCGCCTTCAGCACAACTTCAAAGATGCGAGTTTGCTGGAGAGGGCGGTGACGCATCGCAGTTTTTCCGCGGATCACAACGAGCGACTCGAATTTTTAGGTGATTCAGTTTTAAATCTAGCCGTTGCCCATCTGCTTTACGCCCAACTGAGTGATCTACCCGAGGGTGATTTGTCTCGCGTCAGAGCCAATTTGGTCAAGCAAGAAACACTGCATCAATTGGCGCTCACGCTCCAAATTCCAATTTGTCTTAAGTTGGGCGAAGGTGAAATGAAATCGGGTGGGCAGCGTCGACCCTCTATTTTGGCCGATACCTTGGAAGCCCTGATCGGTGCTGTTTTCTTAGATGCAGGTTATGAAACTGCAGAACAATTGGTACACCGATTGTTTCAAAATGTTGAAATCAATCCTCAAATGCAGGCAGCTGCCAAAGACCCCAAAACAGAATTGCAAGAATGGCTTCAAGGCCGAAAATTGCAGCTCCCTCAGTATTCTGTGGTCACCACATCGGGCGCTGCACACCGACAAATTTTTGATGTTGCTTGCGACATTCCCGAACTCAGTCTCTCACAGCACGGAAGCGGCCCCTCGCGACGTGCAGGTGAACAAGCCGCGGCAGCCGCCATGCTTGAAATTTTGAAAGTCAAGGCACGCGGATGAACACAGAAACCAACCCCGCTCAACGTTGCGGTTTGGTTGCCATTGTTGGCAAGCCCAATGTGGGTAAATCGACTTTGCTGAATGCCCTTGTGGGCCAAAAAATCAGCATCACTTCGCGCAAAGCACAAACCACGCGTCACCGCATTACGGGCATTCGCACTGAAGGTGCAACCCAATATGTGTTTGTTGACACGCCAGGGTTTCAAACGCGGCACAACACGGCGCTTAACAAGTCTTTGAACAAGACAGTGCTCGGTGCGGTGGGTGATGTAGATTTGGTTCTGTTTGTGGTGGAAGCAGGCATGTTCAATACTGCAGACGCCAAAGTACTGGCCCTGCTCAAACCCGATGTGCCTGTTTTGTTGATTGCCAATAAATTGGACACCGTCAACCGACGAGAAGACTTGGCCCCTTGGCTTAAAGAGATGCAAGAGCGTCATCCGTTCACCGAATTTGTACCCATGTCGGCTAAAAACGCCAAAGACATTGAACGTCTGATGGGCTATTGCGAGAAGTACTTGCCTGAACAAGCATGGACTTACGGCGAAGATGAGCTGACCGACCGAAGTGAAAAGTTTTTGGCCAGTGAAATTGTTCGCGAAAAATTGTTTCGTTTTACGGGGGACGAATTACCTTACACCTCCACCGTGGTGATTGATAAATTCGAGGAGGAACCCAGCCGGGCCTCCAATCGCATGATTCGCATTGCCGCCACCATTGTGGTGGAGCGAGAGGGCCATAAAGCCATGGTCATTGGCGACAAAGGTGAGCGCCTCAAACGGATTGGCACCGAAGCTCGGCAGGAGCTTGAAAAGCTCATGGATGCCAAAGTCTTTATTGAGTTGTGGGTCAAGGTTCGCTCAGGCTGGGCCGACGACGAAGCGCGCGTTCGCTCCTTCGGTTACGAGTAAAAGCGCAGCCCATGGCCGCTGTCTTGAAACGAATTTCGGATGAGCCTGCCTATGTGCTGCACCGCTACGACTGGAGCGAATCTAGCCTCATCTTGGAAGTGTTCACTCGGCACCATGGCCGCATTGCCTTGGTGGCCAAGGGCGCCAAAAAACCAAGTTCTTCTTTCCGGCCTGTTTTGTTGCCACTCCAAGCCATTCAAATTGCTTACGGTGGCGATGCCGACATTCGAACCTTGAAATCAGTGGAGTGGATGGGTGGCCATGTGATGCCAACTGGTGATGCTCTGCTTTCGGGGTATTACCTGAATGAGCTCTTGTTGCGCCTTTTGGCCCGCGAGGACCCTCATCCATCGTTGTTTGATGCCTATGCTGCGACAGTGCGGGTGATGGCTACAGAGCCGGGTGAATTGCTGCAAGCGTCTCTTCGAGTCTTTGAACTGCTGTTGCTTCGTGAAATTGGACTTCTGCCCAGTTTGAATTCTCAGACCCTCACCATGTCAGATTTGGATGAAGCAAGAGACTATTGCTTGGTGCCTGAAGGGGGCCTGCGATTGGCGCACCGCGATGATCGCCACGCTTTGAACGGCAATCAATGGCTGGCGCTTCAAAGCGCGTTGGATGGCGCATCCCCTTTTACAGACACGCTTCGTTTGAGCTTAGACATGTTGACGCCACTTCGCACCCAACTTCGCACTTTACTCAATTACCATTGTGGTGTCGGTACTTTAAAGACCCGTCAAATGATGATCGACATTCAAAGTTTGTGAGACCTTCATGACCCCTCATTCCACAACGGCGCTGTCCGTCAATGTCAATAAAGTGGCCTTGCTGCGCAATTCACGTCACTTGGGTATTCCCAGTGTCTTGAAAGCAGCTCAACTGTGTCTGGAAGCTGGCGCACAGGGTATTACCATTCACCCTCGCCCCGATGAGCGTCACATTCGTGCCTCCGACGTGCTTGACTTGGCCGACTTGATGAAGCGCTGGCCAGACAGGGAATTCAATATTGAGGGCAATCCGTTTCACCAGTTGATGGATTTTGTGCGTTCCTTCCGGCCTCACCAAGTGACCTTCGTACCTGACAGTGAGGGTCAACTCACCAGCGATCATGGCTGGTCATTTCCCAAAGATGCAGACTCATTGAAGCCCTTGATTGAGGAATGCAAGTCCTTAGGCGTTCGCGTCAGCTTGTTCATGGACCCCGAGCCCAAGCAAATGGTTTTTGTAAAACAAATTGGTGCGGATCGCGTGGAGTTGTACACCGAACCCTACGCTGCAAGCTTTGGCACACCGACAAACGATGGCTGTTTGGCGCAGTACGTCATGACGGCTAGAGCAGCCATTGAGCAAGGCTTGGGTGTCAATGCTGGACACGATTTGAATCAAGAAAACCTGCCTAAATTTGCACAATCTGTGCCGGGTTTGTTGGAGGTCTCCATTGGCCACGCACTGATTGCTGACGCTCTGGAGATGGGATATGCCGCGACAGTTCAGGGCTATTTAAAAGCCTTGGGCCGTTGATCAATGCCTTGGTCCATTTATTTTTGTATTGAAGGAACAGGCTTCCAACATGATTTACGGCATCGGTACCGATCTTTGTGATATCAGGCGCATCAGAGCCAGCTTGGAAAAGCATGGCGATCGGTTTGCTCAAAAGGTCCTGAGTGACCAAGAGTTTGCCACCTACAAGGCACGCAGCGCCCGATGGCCAGAACGTGGTGTGCGTTATGTGGCCACACGGTTTTCTGCCAAGGAAGCCTTTAGCAAGGCCATTGGCATGGGCATGCGCATGCCAATGACATGGCGATCGTGCGAAATTGGCAAACTGCCGTCTGGGCAGCCTGTGATTGTTTTGCACGATGCCTTGAAAATCTGGTTTGAGTCCCAACATTTAAAAGCACATATCAGCCTCACTGACGAAGCAGATTACGCCGGCAGTTATTGCATCGTGGAAAAAACCGAATGAATACCCAAGCACCTCTCATCATCGACATTGAAGGCTTTGAGCTCAAAGCTGTTGACAAAAAACGCCTGAAAAATCCCTTAACGGGTGGCATCGTGTTGTTTGGTCGCAATTGGCAAAGCCGAGCGCAGCTCACGGCTTTGTGTTCAGACATCAAGACTGTGCGAAATGATTTGTTGATATGCGTCGATCATGAAGGCGGCCGTGTGCAACGTTTCAGAAATGATGGGTTCACACATTTGCCTGCTATGCGCCGCTTGGGTGAGATGTGGACCCAAGATGGTAAAGGTCTTGCAGGTGAAGGTGTTTTAAAGGCTTGCAAAGCCGCCACGGCCGTTGGTTATTTGTTGGCCGTTGAGTTGCGTGCTTGTGGTGTTGATTTCAGTTTCACGCCCGTTCTTGATTTGGACTATGGTGAAAGCAGCGTGATTGGTGATCGCGCCTTCAGTCGTGATGCCCGCAATGTCAGCTTGCTGGCCAAAAGCCTCATGCATGGCTTGCAGCGTGCAGGTATGGGCAATTGTGGCAAGCATTTTCCAGGGCATGGCTATGTCAAAGCCGACTCCCATGTCGACATGCCCATCGACAAGCGCAGCTTGAAAGCCATCCTCCACGAAGATGCCAAACCCTACGAGTGGTTGAGCAACGAGTTGAGTGCCGTCATGCCAGCACACGTGATTTATCCGAAAGTGGATGCACGACCAGCAGGGTTCTCAACAAAATGGGTGCAAGGCATTTTGCGCGAGCAGTTGGAATTTACAGGTGCCGTTTTCAGTGATGATTTGTCGATGGTGGGCGCCCGCGTGCTAGACGGAAAACCCATCAGCTTCACAGAAGGTGTCTTGGCTGCACTCGAAGCCGGGTGTGATTTGGCATTGCTGTGTAACCAATCCTTAAATGGCAGCAAAATCATTGATGAGGTCTTGGACGGCCTGGCCGAGGCCCAAGTGAAGGGCTGGTGGCAACCTAATGAGTTGAGTGAAGCACGCCGTATGGCACTGCTGCCTACATTGCCCGCTTTGGCGTGGGAAGACTTGGTGCGATCTGTCAATTACCAACAAGCCTTGGCTTGCTTGCCCTGATATGCAATTCATTGCTTGGATTTTTAAAATATTTTTCAGTTTGCTAGGACTTGTTCTTGTCTTAGGCACGCTTTGTATCTTGCTGCTGTCCCTCATCTTTAGCGTGCTGTGGTCCCTTATTAGAGGACGTAAACCCAAGGTGGCTGTGGTGTGGCAACGATACCAAGAGATGGCCAAAAAAAGAGCTCACTTTGGCACTTGGCGAAGCGACAAAGCGGCCGACGCCGAGGTGGTCGATGTTGAAGCTCGTGAGGTGCCTGGTCAAAATCAATCGCAGGACAGATTGCCGCGTCAATAAGCCGTTGACGCTATTCTTTACTCATGCTCTCGCTTCAAAGCGGGGAACAAAATCACATCGCGAATGCTAGGGCTGTCGGTAAGTAGCATCATCAAACGGTCAATACCAATGCCACAACCGGCGGCGGGTGGCATGCCATATTCCAAGGCACGCACAAAATCGTGGTCAAAAAACATGGCTTCATCGTCGCCGCTGTCTTTGGCATCCACTTGCGCTTGGAAGCGCGCCACTTGATCTTCAGCGTCGTTCAATTCTGAAAAGCCATTGCCAAATTCACGCCCTGTGATGTAGAGCTCAAAGCGCTCGGTCACTTCTGGGCGTTGGTCGTTGGCACGTGCAAGAGGTGAGATTTCGGTGGGGTGTTCCATGATGAACGTCGGCTCCCACAATTTGTCTTCGACGGTTTCTTCAAAGTACAAAACTTGCAAGCCAGCCAATGATTTTTTAGACAACTTGTTCTTGGCTTCGCTCATACCCAGTTTTTGCAGGGCTTGAATGAGCCACCCCGCGTCGTCTACTTGGTCGCCAGCGGCGGTGTGTTTCACAATGGCCTCCCGAATGGTGAGGCGCTCAAATGCTTTGGCCAAATCTACGGGTTTGCCGCCATAGGTCAGTTGCAAATGGCCTACAGCGTTCATGGCGGCATCGCGTACCAACTCTTCGGTAAAGCCCATCAAGTCTTGGTAGTTCCAATAAGCCGCATAGAACTCCATCATGGTGAATTCGGGATTGTGGCGAACGGAAATGCCTTCGTTGCGGAAGTTGCGGTTGATTTCGAAAACTCGCTCGAAGCCACCCACCAACAAACGTTTCAAGTACAACTCTGGCGCAATGCGCAGGTACATTTCTTGGTCAAGCGCATTGTGGTGCGTGACAAAGGGACGAGCGTTGGCACCACCAGGAATAGGATGCAACATGGGCGTTTCAACTTCTAGGAAGTCGTGTTTGACCATGAAGTCGCGAAGACCGCTGACGGCTTTGCTGCGAGCAGTGAAGCGTTTGCGTGCCTCTTCGTCCATCATCAAATCAACATAACGCTGACGGTACTTTATTTCTTGGTCAGCCACGCCGTGAAACTTGTCGGGCATGGGGCGCAGGCTCTTGGTCAGCATGCGTACGCTGGTGGCGTGCAATGACAATTCGCCCATTTTGGTTTTGAACAAGTAGCCTTCGGCCGCCACAATGTCGCCCAAATCCCAGTGCTTGAAATCGTTGTAGGCTTCTTCGCCAATGTCGTCGCGTGTGACGTAAATTTGGAAGCGACCGGTGGCATCTTGCAAGGTGGCAAAACTTGCCTTGCCCATCACACGCTTGAGCATCATGCGGCCTGCAATTTTGGCTGTGGTTGGAACAATGCCTTCGCCTTTTAAAGTCTCGGGTGCCTTATCGCCATGAGCTTGGGTTAAAGCTGCTGCGCGATCTTCAGGTTTGAAGTCATTGGGGAAGGCAACGCCTTTGCCCTGTTTTTGAGCTTCTCGCATGGCCTTGAGCTTGCTTCGTCTCTCGGCGATCAACTGGTTTTCGTCAACGACGGGGGCGGTTTGATTTTCTGCTGGCGTGTCTGACATGAGAAGCAATTGTTAAGTGGGGGCCACGAAAGCCCTTAAATACGCTGAAATTCAGCGCGAACCCGTTATTTTACGATTGCTTCGGGCTCAAGCTATCATTTGAGTTCTCGGAGGACTTCTGTGTTTCTACAAATTGTCAATTTGATCTTGGATGTCGCCACCGGTTTGGTGGGTGGCGCCTGCCTCATGCGATTGGTCATGCAGTGGCAACGCCTGCCATTTCAGAACCCCATTGGGCGTTTTGTGTTTGCCGTGACCGATTGGATGGTCATGCCGCTAAGGCGGTTTTTACCAGCCATTGGGCGCTTGGACACATCAAGCCTGGTAGCGGCATGGTTGATGAAACTAAGCCATGTCACTGCCATGTGGGTACTCACAGGCACGCAAGCAGCTTTTCTGGGTATTTTGGTGGCAAGTTTATTTGGGGTCTTGCACTGGCTGGTGTCTGGCCTCAGCCTCATCATTTTGCTTTATGCCGTCTTGTCTTGGCTGCAGCCCAACAGTGGCAGCATGATGCTTTTGTCTCGATTGGTAGAGCCTTGGCTGGCACCCATTCGCAATGCTTTGCCACAGCCAGGTGGCATCGATCTGTCGCCGCTGGTTTTGCTGGTGATCTTGCAAATAGCCGGCATGTTACTGGCCGGCTTGCAACATGGCGGTCTTTGAAATCAGCTGACCGCATCTGCCGATTGGCGCGTCAGCATGGCCAATGTATTGGCAATGGTCATCTTCAATTCACGGCGATCGCAAATGAAGTCTACGGCACCTTTTTCTTGCAAGAACTCGGCACGTTGAAAGCCTTCTGGCAGGGTGACTCGCACAGTGCTTTCAATCACTCGGGGGCCTGCAAAGCCTATCAGGGCCTTGGGTTCGGCAATGACCACATCGCCCATGAAGGCAAAACCAGCCGATACGCCACCCATGGTGGGGTCGGTTAAGACGCTGATGAAAGGCAAGCCTTTTTTGGCCAAGCGGGTGAGGGCTGCATTGGTTTTGGCCATCTGCATCAAAGACAACAAACCTTCTTGCATGCGCGCACCACCAGTTGCTGTGAAGCAGAGGAAGGGTACTTTTTGCTCGATGGCCGTTTCAACGCCACGCACAAAACGCTCGCCCACCACGGAGCCCATGCTGCCGCCCATGAAGTCAAATTCGAAACAGGCCGCCACCACATTGATACTGTGAATTGCGCCGCCCATGACCACCAAAGCATCGGTTTCGCCGGTGTTGCTCATGGCCTCTTTGATGCGCTCGGGGTACTTGCGGCTGTCTTTGAATTTCAAGGCGTCGACGGGTACCACTTCTTGGCCAATTTCGTAGCGACCTTCATTGTCTAAAAAATTGTTCAGACGGGCACGCGCGCCAATGCGATGGTGGTGACTGCAGGTTGGACATACGTTTTGGTTTTGCTCTAAGTCCGTTTTGTAAAGCACAGACTCGCACTTAGGGCACTTGATCCACAAACCTTCCGGCACGCTGCGGCGATCGGCCGGGTCAGTATGCAGAATTTTTGGGGGCAGCAGTTTTTCGAGCCAACTCATATCGATGTCCTTATGGGTTTTTTGAGGCGTCCATCGCCAGGCGAATTTCACGCAAGAAGCTAGCAGCAACGCTGGCTACTTTATCGCGAGGTTCATTTTCAATCAATTGGATGATTTTGCTCCCAATCACGACGGCATCGGCCACTTTGCTGATGGCCTGCGCTGTTTGGGCATCCCTGATGCCAAATCCCACACCCACGGGAATGCTGACTTTTTGGCGAATGCGGGGCAACATGGCTTCAACTTCAGCGGTGTTCAGAGCGCCTGATCCTGTCACGCCCTTCAGCGATACATAGTAAACATAACCACTGGCCACATCGGCCACTTGTTGCATGCGCTGATCGGTGCTGGTGGGCGCCAACAAAAAGATCAAATCCATGCTGTGTGCGCGCAATTTGGCCGCAAATTCAACGCATTCTTCGGGCGGGTAGTCCACCACCAAAACCCCATCGATGCCGGCTGCAGAGGCGTCGCGAATGAAACTGTCTTTGCCGTGTTTCAAGTCATAGCGTTCAATAGGATTGGCATAACCCATTAACACCACGGGCGTGGCATGGTTCTTCTGGCGAAAGGTTTTTACCATGCCAATCACATGCGAGGTACCAATGCCAAAGGCCAAGGCCTTGTCACCCGCTTTTTGAATGACGGGACCATCGGCTGAGGGGTCGCTAAAAGGCACACCCAGCTCAATGACATCAGCGCCCGCATCCACCATGGCGTGCATGAGTTCGGGTGTGACGTCGGCAAAAGGATAGCCAGCTGTGACGTAGGGAATCAAGGCCTTGCGACCAGAGGCTTTCAGTTGTTGGAAGGTGGCTTCAATGCGGCTCATTTGAAAACTTTCACCGGTTGCTCACCCATTGCCAAGCCACCTTTAACGCCTTGGCCTTGGCAACTGGGACGGCAGAAGAAGTCGGCGTTGCTGAGGTCGGCCACAGTGCCAATGTCTTTGTCACCACGGCCAGACATGTTGATCAAAATGGACTGATCGGGTTTCATGGTGGCGGCCAATTTTTTGGCATAGGCCACAGCGTGGCTAGATTCGAGTGCAGGAATGATGCCTTCGGTGCGGCACAAATAGTGAAAGGCATCCAAGGCTTCTTGGTCGGTGATACCGACGTATTCTGCACGGCCAATGTCTTTCAAGAAAGCGTGCTCGGGTCCAACGCCGGGGTAATCGAGGCCGGCGCTGATGCTGTGCGTCTCGGTAATTTGGCCGTTGTCGTCTTGCAAGATGTAGGTGCGGTTGCCATGCAGTACGCCAGGACTGCCGCGTTGCAAGGAGGCGGAGTGTTTACCGCTCTCTAAGCCTTCGCCTGCAGCTTCTACGCCAATCAGGCGTGTGTTCTTGTGGTTGATGTAGGGGTAGAAAATGCCCATGGCGTTAGACCCGCCGCCAACACACGCAATGACTGCGTCAGGTTGTTGGCTGTGCAAACCAGTTTGTGCCAACAGCTTGGGCATTTGCTCGAGACATTCCGTGCCAATGACACTTTGGAAATCACGAACCATCATGGGGTAAGGGTGCGGGCCCGCAACCGTGCCAATGATGTAGAAAGTGTTGTCGACGTTGGCCACCCAATCGCGCATGG
>CANNNB010000050.1 GCA_947505995.1 Comamonadaceae bacterium | reverse complement strand
GAAGCCAACATCAGCATCGATGCTGTGCTTCAGCGTGAGGCAGACCAAGTAAGTCAAGCTGGCGAAAATCAAACCGATGTGATCATCCTCACTCACGAGACGCAGGAAGGCAAAATGAACCATGTGTTGGCGCAAATGCAGGCTTTGCCCACGGTGATGGCCCCCATCACGAAAATTCGCAAGGAAGAATTGAACTGATGCGTTATCTGTCCACTCGCGGTCACACAGATCGCAAAAGGTTTTGTGAAATCTTGCTAGAAGGTTTGGCTCCTGATGGCGGTTTGTATCTGCCTGAAACCTACCCGCAAATTTCTCCATTGCAGTTGGGCGGTTTGCGACAGATATTCAACACGCAAGGCTACGCCGCCTTGGCATACGAAGTACTCTCTCTGTACATCGACGACATACCATCTAACGATTTGCGCGCCTTGTGCCAGAAAACATACACTGAGGCCAGTTTTGGTACTCGTGAAATTGTGCCTATCAAGGTCCTTAAAACCAAGGCTGCAACAGGCGCAGTCGTTTACTTACAAGCGCTTTCCAATGGCCCCACATTGGCCTTCAAAGACATGGCCATGCAGTTGCTTGGTAATTTGTTTGAGTACGAGCTTACGCGTCGAAATGCGGAGCTCAATATTTTGGGCGCCACTTCAGGGGACACTGGCAGTGCGGCAGAGTACGCTATGCGCGGCAAAAAAGGAGTGCGTGTATTCATGACCAGCCCAGAAGGCCGCATGAGTCCTTTTCAGCAAGCGCAAATGTTCAGCTTGCTTGACGCCAACATTCACAACATTGCCATTCAAGGCGTGTTCGATGATTGCCAAGACATTGTGAAGGCCGTCAGCAACGATTTGGAGTTCAAGCGCAAGTACAAAATTGGCACCGTCAATTCCATCAACTGGGCGCGCTTGTTAGCGCAGGTGGTGTACTACTTTGCAGGCTACTTTCAAGCCACTCAAAACGACACACAAGAAGTCAGCTTCAGTGTGCCGAGCGGCAATTTTGGCAACGTGTGTGCTGGTCATGTCGCACGCATGATGGGTCTGCCCATTGCCCATCTGGTTGTGGCTACCAATGAAAATGATGTGCTCGACGAGTTCTTTAGAACAGGTGTTTACCGCGTTCGTGGCACAGCCGATACGCACGAAACATCAAGCCCGTCCATGGACATTTCCAAAGCAAGTAACTTTGAACGTTTTGTCTTTGACTTGCTGCAACGCGATGCAGCTCGGGTTAAAAATTTATTTCACGATCAACTCAACCAAACAGGTCGGTTCGATTTGGGGCAGGACCCGCTGTTTGCCCAAGCCAAAACACAATTTGGATTCTTGAGTGGTAAGAGCACGCATGCTGATCGACTTCAAACTATTCAAAATGTCTATGCCGATAATCACATCATGATTGACACGCACACGGCAGATGGCTTGAAAGTCGCTGTGCCACTGGCGCAAGCTGGTGTGCCCATGTTGGTGCTCGAAACCGCGCTGCCCATCAAGTTTTCCGCCACATTGGTTGAGGCCTTGGGCCGCGAACCCGATTGCCCCGCTCAATATGAAGGCATTGAGGCTTTGCCAAAGCGGGTTCTGGTTATGCCCAAATCGGTTGATGCCGTTAAAGCCTATATCGTGCAGCACTGCGACGAACAAGTATGAGTTCCGACAAGGCCCTCAAGCGACCCCCGTTAATGACCCTGGACGAAGCATTGTCCTTGGTCCTTCAAAAAGCGGCTGTTTTGAGCCCAATCGAATGGGTTCATACATTTGAAGCGGACGGTCGTGTATTGGCAAATGACCTTGTGTCTGGACTTCAGGTGCCGCCTCAAGACAACTCTTCCATGGATGGCTATGCTGTGCGCATTGAAGATGTCAGGCAGGTCGGGGCATCACTGCGGGTGACCCAGCGAATCCCTGCTGGTCAGCATGGCCACGCTTTGAAGCAAGGTGAAGCCGCTCGCATTTTCACAGGTGCGCCCATTCCACCCGGTGCCAATGCGGTGGTCATGCAAGAAGAAACACAAGCTGCTTTGACTGACAATGCTGAAACAGTTGTGCCAGAAATTGTGGTCAACACAGTGCCTCATATGGGGCAATGGATTCGCCGCAGTGGGGAAGATGTGACCCAAGGCGCCGTGGTACTGAAGCAAGGTACTCGACTCGATCCTGCTGGCTTGGGAATGGCCGCCAGCATTGGTTTAGCCAAACTTGAAGTGACGCGAAAACCACGTGTTGCTTTATTTTCCACAGGCGATGAATTGGTAATGCCAGGTGATGTTGCGCCAGAGCACATGCGGCCCGGCGCTATTTACAATTCCAATCGGTTTTTCTTGCGTGCCTTGCTCATTCGGCTTGGTTGCGAAGTGACAGACTTGGGCATCGTGCCCGACAATTTCGAGGCCACTTTCTCGGTTTTGCGCAATGCTGCGACACACCATGATTTGGTGCTTACCAGCGGGGGAGTCTCCGTTGGCGAAGAAGATCATGTGAAGCCGGCTGTTGAGGCTCTGGGTGGCTTGAATTTGTGGCAAATTTCAATGAAGCCTGGTAAGCCTTTTGCTTTTGGCTTCCTGGCATCGCAAGACGCTCAACATGCTGCTCATTTCATGGGTTTGCCTGGCAATCCTGTCTCAAGCTTTGTAACTTTTCAATTGTTGGTACGACCATTCTTGTTGGCATTGCAAGGGGTGTTGAATGTGCAAACTGAGCCCCTTCAGTTGGTGGCTCACTTTGACTTACCGAAGCCAGACAAACGCAGAGAGTTTTTGCGTGTGAAACGAAATGCACAGGGCGGCCTTGATCTTTTTCCAAATCAAAGCTCCGGGGTCTTAACCTCCGTGGTTTGGGGAGATGGCGTGGTCGACAACCCGGGTTCAAACCCCATTCAGGCTGGCGATGTGGTGCGCTTTTACCCCTTTTCTGAGTGGCTCCAATGAGGATCAACATCAGGTACTTTGCGTCTTTGAGGGAGGCCGTCGGGCAATCCCAAGAGGAACTTCACACGGATGCAAAAAATGCAGGACAAGTCCGCGATGCATTGTTGTTAAGGGGCGGTGTTTATGCTTGTTTGAGCCGAGACCGGTCTGTTAGGCTGGCATTGAATCAGGTCATGGTCAACGAGGATGCACTGCTTCATGAAAATGCTGAGTTGGCCTTCTTTCCACCTGTGACGGGAGGCTGAAGCTTGAACCCTCGTGTTGTCATTCAAACCGAAGACTTTAATGTGTCTAAAGTCTTAGACCAGCTTAGAGCGGGAGACCTGCGGGTTGGTGCAATTTGCAGTTTTGTGGGTACCGTGCGCGACACACGCATGCTGTCGGGCGATGCCGCTGATGAAATTGTCTCCATGGCGCTTGAGCACTATCCCGGCATGACGGAATCGGCCATTGAAGCCATGATTGAGGAAGCCCACCAACGCTTTGACTTCTATCAAGCCCATGTCATTCACCGTGTCGGGGAATTAAAGCCATCCGAACAAATTGTCTTGGTGGCTGTATCGTCAGCTCACCGCGGCGAAAGCTTTAAAGCTTGTGAATTCCTCATGGACTACTTGAAAACACAGGCGCCATTTTGGAAAAAAGAAGCCACGCCACAAGGCGCCAAATGGGTTGATGCACGGGTGAGCGATGACGATGCCCTTGCGCGTTGGGGCATTCAATCGCGCAATCTAGGCTGAATTGAAAGAGGGCTCAGTGCCTGTAGTTGGGGCGCTCTGACGAAAGCGTTTCCACTTGTTCGGTACGTTGCGAAAAATCAGGTTGTTGCCATTGCGCCTTCTTGAGGGATTGCTCAATGAGGTGCAACAAGCCATGCAGCAGGGCTGCCTGCAAATTGAATTCGCAAGATGCACCACTGGCTCTGTCGCCGCTTTTATCTTGAAACAACAAGTTAAGGCCGCCACTGTTGTGAAGGTTGAGCTGCACATCCGTGACCAACATGGGTATTTCGCCAAGGGGTAAATTGAGGTTTTGCGTGACGAAGGGCGTGGAAAAATCTGCTTTTGCCAGAAAGTTCTCGCGCTTCAAGTCAGCCAGCATTTGTTGGGCCGTTGTGTCAGTGGCCATGACCTGTGGGTCGCGTGCTTCTAATTGAACCACCGAGGCTTGCAGATGCGGCAGGAGTCGCAGGGTCATGGCGCGTGTGAGCCAAAGCCTGAATTCTTGATTGTCCTGGTTGCTAACCCGAAGCGCCAAGCGATCTTGACGTTCGTCATATTGGACCGACATCTGGTGAATTTTCATGAGCCCATTTTAAGGCCAGAGAGGGTTTGCGCGGCTCAATTGCTGCGGGCTCTTGAAAAATAGCCTAATTGACCCAAATTGAAGTTGAATAGGAGTTTCAGATGCGAATGGACAAACTAACCACCAAGTTTCAAGAAGCACTGGGCGACGCTCAGAGCTTGGCCTTGGGCAAAGATCACGCTTACATCGATCCGGCACACGTGTTGTTGGCCATGTTGCAGCAGCAAGATGGCCCCAAGGCCCTGCTTCAAAGAGCAAGCGTGAATATCACAGCGCTCTTGTCGGCAGCCATTGCGGCGGTAGAGCGTTTGCCACAGGTAACGGGCCAAGATCAAGTTCAAGTCGGACCTGAACTGGTTAAATTGCTTCAGGCCGCCGAAAAAGAGTCCCTCAAAAGAGGTGATGCATTTGTCGCCAGCGAACTCTTTCTACTGGCCCTCGCCGATGGCAAGTCTGAGTTGACGCGCACCGTCAAGGCTGCGGGCTTGAGCCGTCAAAGTTTAGAGGCGGCGGTGGATGCCGTTCGAGGAGGGCAAAGTGTGAACAGTGCAGACGCAGAGGGCCAACGCGAGTCTCTTAAAAAATATTGTTTGGATTTAACAGAGCGCGCTCGCATGGGCAAGCTTGATCCTGTGATTGGCCGGGATGATGAAATTCGCAGGGCAATACAGGTTCTGCAACGTCGTACCAAAAACAATCCTGTTCTCATTGGTGAGCCAGGTGTCGGCAAGACCGCCATTGTGGAGGGTTTGGCTCAACGCATTGTGGCTGGCGAGGTGCCCGATTCATTGAAAGGCAAGCGGGTTTTGTCTTTGGACATGGCTTCTTTACTTGCTGGCGCCAAATTTCGGGGGGAATTTGAAGAACGTTTGAAGTCTGTCCTGAATGAGTTGGCCAAAGACGAGGGGCAGACCATCGTCTTCATTGATGAATTGCACACCATGGTGGGGGCAGGCAAGGCCGAAGGCGCGATGGACGCTGGCAATATGCTGAAACCGGCATTGGCGCGCGGGGAGTTGCATTGTGTGGGCGCAACCACCCTAGATGAATATCGCAAGTACATTGAAAAAGACGCAGCGCTTGAGCGGCGTTTTCAAAAAATTTTGGTAGGTGAACCCAGTGTGGAGGCCACCATTGCCATTCTGCGCGGCCTGCAAGAAAAATATGAAATTCACCATGGCGTTGACATAACAGATCCAGCCATCGTGGCTGCGGCCGAACTGAGTCATCGCTACATCACAGACCGGTTTTTGCCCGACAAAGCCATCGACTTGATTGACGAGGCCGCCTCGAAAATCAAAATTGAAATTGATTCAAAGCCCGAAGTGATAGACAAGCTTGACAGGCGCTTGATTCAACTTCAAATTGAACGTGAAGCGGTTAAAAAAGAAACTGATGAGGCTTCGCAAAAACGTTTGGGTTTGATAGAAGAAGAAATCGTGAGTTTGAAAAAACAAGCGGCTGATTTGGAAGAGATTTGGAAGACTGAAAAAGCCCAAGCTCAGGGAAGTCAAAACGTCAGAGAGAAGATTGACCAACTGCGTCAGCAAATTGAGGAGCTCACACGCAAGGGCGATTTCAATAAAGTAGCCGAGCTGCAATACGGCAAATTACCAGAGCTCGAAAAGCTACTGAAAGAAACACAAGCCAATGAACTTAATCCTTTAGCTGGCGCTGCACCGCGCCTGTTGCGCACTCAGGTGGGCGCAGAGGAAATTGCTGAAGTGGTCAGCCGTGCAACGGGCATCCCAGTTTCCAAAATGATGCAGGGCGAGCGCGAAAAACTGTTGCAAATGGAGGTCAAGTTGCACGAGCGAGTGGTGGGGCAAGATGAAGCCATTGCGGCTGTATCTCATGCTATTCGCCGATCACGCTCAGGCTTGTCTGATCCGCAAAGACCGACGGGCTCTTTTTTATTCTTGGGCCCTACAGGCGTTGGTAAAACCGAGTTGTGCAAAGCCCTGGCAGGGTTCTTATTTGACAGTGAAGATCACCTCATTCGCATGGACATGAGTGAGTTCATGGAAAAACACTCGGTGGCGCGACTCATCGGTGCACCGCCGGGCTATGTTGGCTATGAAGAGGGGGGTTATTTAACCGAAGCGGTACGCCGTAAACCTTATTCTGTGCTTTTGTTGGATGAGGTTGAAAAGGCACATCCTGATGTGTTCAATGTTTTGTTGCAGGTGCTAGACGATGGCCGACTGACTGACGGCCAAGGGCGCACAGTAGACTTTAAAAACACCGTCATCGTGATGACTTCCAACATTGGCTCGCATCTAATTCAAGCCATGGTGGGCGTCCCCAACGAAGACATCAAAGAAGCTGTTTGGGGTGAACTTAAAAACCACTTCCGCCCTGAATTTTTAAACCGAATTGACGAAACGGTTGTGTTCCACAGTTTAGATGCCAAGCACATTGAATCGATTGCCAAAATTCAGTTGCAAATTTTGCAAGCCAGATTGGCCAAGATGGATTTGTATTTGGAGGTGTCGACTGCTGCGGTGGCTGAATTGGCCAAGGTGGGATTTGACCCTGTCTATGGTGCACGTCCGCTGAAACGCGCCGTTCAGCAACGCATCGAAAACCCCTTGTCCAAATTGCTTTTGGAAGGCAAGTTCTTACCCAAGTCAGTCATTCCTGTCGATGTCGACCCTGTCAATGAACCTGGCGTCTTTAAATTCGGTCGGGTTGTAAATTAAAGAAGCAGCCAAGAGCAGATGACCCAGGCGCTTTGAAAGTATCATGCGGCCATCACTATACGAGGCCCTATGAGCGATCAAAAAGTCAAACTTCAAGAAGCTGAGTCCCCATCTCAAATGGGGGGCCACCTCTTGGTGGAGTGCCTCATTGCACAAGGTGTGACCCACGCCTTTGGGGTGCCTGGGGAAAGCTACTTGGCTGTTCTCGATGGTTTTCACAAGTACCAGGACCAAATTCAGTTTGTCACCTGCCGGCAAGAGGGCGGGGCTGCCTTCATGGCAGATGCGCAAGGCCGTTTAACGGGCCGTCCAGGCGTTTGTTTTGTAACCCGAGGGCCTGGGGCAACCAACGCCTCTATTGGCGTTCATACGGCGTTTCAGGATTCCACACCCATGGTCTTGTTTGTGGGCGATGTAGCCTCTGACACCCGCGACCGTGAGGCTTTCCAAGAAGTCGACTTTTGCGCTTTCTTTGGCCCCAGCACCAAGGGCATGGCCAAACGAGTTGAGCGAATTGACGATGCCAAACGCATTCCTGAGTATGTGTCTCGCGCCTTTGCCACTGCCATGAACGGGCGGCCTGGACCCGTGGTGCTTGTTTTGCCTGAAGACATGCTCACCCATGAAGTGTCTGCTCGGCCGCTGGCTCAGTTGGTGCCAGTTGAAGCTTGGAGCGATCCGGGCAGCTTGCGACAACTTCGGGAAATGCTGCTGTCTTCAACAAAACCATTTGTGATTGCCGGTGGCGGTGGGTGGACGCCTAAGTCAGCGCAGGCGCTTCAGCGTTTTGCTGAAAATTGGCAATTGCCCGTGGGCAATGCCTTTCGTTTTCAAGACACGTTTGACAATTTCCACCCCCTGTATGCGGGCGATGTGGGTATTGGCATCAACCCCAAACTGTCACAGCGAATTAAGGAAAGCGACTTAATCATTGCCATTGGACCGCGCTTAGGCGAAATGACCACCAGCGCCTACACCTTGTTGGAGGTCCCAAAACCCAAGCAAAAGTTGGTTCATATTCATGCCAGTGCTGAGGAGTTGAATCGGGTTTACCACGCAGATTTGGCCATTTGTGCCACCATGAATGCTGCAGCCCGAAGCTTGGAAGTTCTAACCGCGCCGCCCAACCTGCCTTGGACCGACTGGACAGCACAAGCCAACGCAGATTACCTTACCAACACCCAGCCGCAGGCTTTAGCCGGTCTGCCTGCCGACTCTGAAAACGGCCTTGTCAACATGCCAGAAGTTGTTTCAGTGCTTCAGAGGCTTTTACCTGCAGATGCTGTGCTGACCAATGGCGCAGGTAACTTTGCAAGTTGGGTTCATCGATATTTCAAGCACCACGGGCTCAGCAAAGGTTTTAAAACCCAACTTGCCCCCACTGTGGGTGCCATGGGCTACGGCGTGCCTGCCGGTATTGCCGCTTCGATACTGACGGGTCGAGTGGCCTTCACCATTTCAGGCGATGGTGATTTCCTCATGAACGGACAAGAACTGGCGACAGCAACGCAGCATGGTGCGAAATCGATCGTGGTGCTCTTGAACAATGGCATGTTCGGTACCATCAGGATGCATCAGGAGCGAGATTTTCCAACCCACAACATGGGCTCTCATTTGAACAATCCAAACTTCGCCAATTTAGCCAAAGCTTATGGGTATGAGGGTGTACGAATTTCTAAAACCCAAGAGTTTGAGCCCGCAATGAAGGCTGCATTGGAGCGCGACCAAGGCACCTTGATCGAAATCATGCTTGACCCCGAAGTCATCACGACGCGCGGAACTTTATCCGCCATCACACAAAATGCTTTGAAAACAAAGTGAGCTGCAATGGCCCAAAAAAAAGCCGGGGTGACCCGGCTTTTTTTATTTGATAAACACTGAATTACTTCAAGTGTTTGCCAATCAAGCCAGCCAACTCAAACATGGTGACTTGAGCTTTGCCGAAAACGGCCTTGAGCTTGTCATCAGCGTTGATGTTGCGCTTGTTCACCGCGTCTTGCAGGCCGTGTTTCTTGATGTAAATCCACATCTTTCTCACGACTTCTGTACGCGGCAGGGGAGCTGCACCCACCACAGCGGCCAAAGCGGCGCTAGGTGTTAAAGCCTTCATGAAAGCAGCGTTTGGAGTGCGCTTCTTAGCTGGGGCTTTTTTAGCTGCTGGCTTTTTGGCTGGAGCAGCTTTCTTGGCTGGAGCAGCTTTTTTGGCTGGCGCAGCTTTCTTTGCGGGAGCAGCTTTTTTAGCTACGGGTTTTTTGGCGGGTGCTGCCTTCTTTGCAGGAGCAGCTTTTTTTGCCGGAGATTTTTTTGCAGTTGCCATTTTGAAATTCCTTAGGTCGGAAGTTGGTTCACAGCCGGAAACTTATTTATCCGGCAGAGGGGATGCTAAAGGAGAAAAGTGCTGTTTCCAAGGGGAAATGAAGTTTTTTTTACCCATGTTGTTGTAGATATCCCTCTCGAGGAAGATTCCGATTTGACTTGTGTCCGTTCTTGTTGTGGCGAGTCACTGCATTTCGTGATTTTCAATTTGGAAATTTCATTTCTTAATGTGAAATACAGCCATGTTGCATTGCATCAAAATTTCTCAATATGAGAAATGAAATTTTGCAATGAGAAATTTAACTTATAACTTGTTGATTTTAATTGTAAAAATATTTATCTTATATAAGACATAAGAATTTTATATGGTCTTCTATAAGACATAAAATTTCAACCAGTGCCAAAGAGTTCATTGAATGAATTGGCCTCAACATCAACCACAAGTAAGGAAATCGTCATGCCACAAAATATTGTTGAACAACTCAGTCGTGAACAACAAATTGCCGCTTTGGAAAAAGATTGGGCCACCAATCCCCGTTGGAAAGGCATCAAGCGCGGTTACTCAGCAGCAGATGTCGTGCGTTTACGCGGTTCTTTTCCCATTGAGCACACCCTGGCACACCGCGGTGCTGAAAAGCTCTGGGACTTGCTTCACAACGAGCCTTATGTCAATTGCTTGGGCGCACTTACTGGTGGACAAGCCATGCAGCAAGTGAAGGCTGGCATCAAGGCCATTTATTTGTCAGGGTGGCAAGTTGCTGCAGACAACAACTCATACGCCTCTATGTACCCTGACCAGTCTCTTTATCCCGTAGATTCAGTGCCTAAGGTTGTTGAGCGCATCAATAACAGCTTCCGCCGTGCGGACGAAATTCAATGGTCTAAAGGCACCAACCCTGGCGACAAAGACTACACAGATTACTTTGCACCCATCGTGGCCGATGCTGAGGCTGGTTTCGGTGGTGTGCTCAATGCTTTCGAATTGATGAAGGCCATGATTGCGGCTGGTGCAGGCGGTGTTCACTTTGAGGATCAATTGGCTTCTGTGAAGAAGTGCGGCCACATGGGCGGTAAAGTGTTGGTGCCTACCATCGAGGCTTGCCAGAAATTGATTGCAGCCCGCATGGCGGCTGATGTTTGCGGTGTTCCTACTTTGGTCATTGCAAGAACAGATGCAGAAGCTGCCGACTTGCTCACCAGTGACTACGACGAAAACGACAAGCCATTCCTGACAGGTGAGCGCACCGCTGAAGGTTTCTATAAAACCAAAAAGGGCATGGAACAAGCCATCAGCCGCGCAGTGGCTTATGCAGAGTATGCCGATTTGGTGTGGTGCGAAACAGGTACGCCAGATTTGGAATTTGCGCGCAAGTTTGCTGAAGCGGTTCACAAAAAGCACCCCGGCAAAATGTTGGCTTATAACTGCTCACCCTCGTTCAATTGGAAGAAAAACTTGGACGATGCCACCATCGCCAAATTCCAAAAAGAACTGGGTGCCATGGGTTACAAGTACCAATTCATCACATTGGCTGGCATTCATTCCATGTGGTACAACATGTTTGACTTGGCACAAGCCTACGTTCAGCGCGGCATGTCTGCCTACGTTGAGAAGGTGCAAGAGCCTGAATTTGCAGCCCGAGACCGCGGTTATTCTTTCGTCTCGCACCAGCAAGAAGTGGGTACAGGTTACTTTGACGAATTGACCACTGTCATTCAAGGCGGACGCTCAAGCGTCACAGCTTTGACTGGTTCTACTGAAGAAGAACAATTCCACTGATCGAAAAATACCTCAGGCAAAGCGTAAAATCTGGCTTGAGCGTTTGAAAACGCGGCAAATGCCGCGTTTTTCATTTATGGCGTCTTCATGGCGCCTTCTTTTTTTCAGTTCGAACATGGTTCAGATCACACTTCCAGACGGTTCATTGCGTGAATTTCCCGGTCCCGTCACCGTGGCAGAGGTTGCTGCGTCCATTGGCGCAGGCTTGGCCAAAGCCGCCTTGGCTGGCAAAGTAGATGGCAAAGTGGTGGACACAAGTTTCAGCATGACCCGCAATGCCCAGCTTGCCATCATCACGGCCAAGGATGCCGATGGACTTGAAGTGGTGCGTCACTCCACGGCTCACTTGCTGGCTTATGCCGTCAAAGATTTGTACCCTGATGCACAGGTCACCATTGGCCCTGTCATTGAAAACGGTTTTTACTATGATTTTTCCTACAGCCGTCCTTTCACGTTAGAAGATTTGGCTGCCATTGAAAAGCGCATGACCGAATTGGCCAACAAAGACGAGCCGGTGCTTCGCCGTGTGTTGCCCAGTGATGAGGCTGTGGCGTATTTCAAAGGTCTGGGCGAGCACTACAAAGCAGAAATCATTGGCAGCATTCCTTCCAACGAAGATGTGAGTTTGTACAAAGAAGGTGCGTTTGAAGATTTATGCCGCGGCCCTCACGTGCCCAGTACAGGCAAGCTCAAGCACTTCAAACTCATGAAACTGGCTGGCGCTTATTGGCGCGGCGACAGCAAAAACGAAATGCTGCAACGCATTTACGGCACGGCTTGGACCAGCAAAGAAGATTTGCAAAACCACCTCACCCAATTGGAAGAGGCCGAAAAGCGCGATCACCGCAAGTTAGGTCGTGAACTCGATTTGTTTCACATTGATGAACACGCACCAGGCTTGGTGTTCTGGCATCCCAAGGGTTGGTCTGTTTGGCAAAAGGTGGAGCAGTACATGCGCGCTGTTTACCAAGATAACGGCTACCAAGAAGTGAAGGGGCCGCAGATCATTGACAAATCTTTGTGGGAAAAAACAGGTCACTGGGACAAGTACCGCGAAAATATGTTCACCACTGAGTCAGAGAAGCGTGATTACGCTTTGAAGCCCATGAACTGCCCCGGCCACATTTTGATCTTCAAGCAGGGCATGAAGAGCTATCGTGATTTGCCCCTGCGCTACGGTGAGTTTGGCCAGTGTCACCGCAACGAGCCCACGGGCGGCTTGCACGGCATCATGCGTGTTCGCGGATTTACCCAGGACGATGGCCACATTTTTTGTACCGAAGACCAAATCTTGCCTGAGAGCGTCAACTTCACCACGCTATTGCAAAAAGTTTACAAAGACTTTGGCTTTACCGACATCATTTACAAAGTGGCCACGCGTCCCGCTCAGCGCATTGGCGCAGATGAAATTTGGGACAAAGCCGAACATGCGCTCATGGAAAGTTTGCGCGCTTCCAACTGCGAATTTGAAATTTCTCCAGGGGATGGTGCTTTTTATGGCCCCAAAATTGAGTACACCCTGAAAGACGCCATTGGCCGTCAGTGGCAGTGCGGCACCATTCAGGTCGACTTTTCTATGGCGGAGCGCCTTGATGCCGAATATGTAGGGGAGGACGGTGGCCGTCATCGCCCCGTCATGCTGCACCGCGCCATTGTG
>CANNNB010000049.1 GCA_947505995.1 Comamonadaceae bacterium | reverse complement strand
AGCAAGGTATCAAACATTTGTTTGCCTGTTTGCATCAATTTGCTAGAGGCGTTGTAGAGCTGTTGGTACTTGACCAAGTTGGCTGCTTCTTCGTCTAAGTTCACGCCAGTGATAGACGACTTTTGTTCGCTCAAACTTTGTTGCAAAGCTTCGTCAGATCGCTGGGTGTTCTTCCAGGTGGCAATGGTTGTGGCCACACTGCTTGTGATAAAGGTCACGGGCGACGTGAATGAGTCGCGCAGGTTTTGCAAAGAAGCAGAAGCAGCAGCATCCATGTTCGTAAATTGCGTGCGGTCAAATGTGCCCACCACTTTGAACTGACGGGCATCGAACTCGGATTTGCTTAAAGCGGTGTCAATCGTCTGGCGATAATTACTGCTTTGAGGGTTTGAGCCTTCAATCAGATCGCTGTAAACATATGAGGAACCATCGGTCTTTTTCCAAAGACCCTCTAGCAGTGTTTTGCCAGTGGTGTCGCTGGTGATACCCGTGAGAGCGGTGCCGTTTGCGCTTGTTGAAGCAAAGCCAAAAATAGGCGCAATGACGGCTCCGCCGGCGCTGGCAATTTGATTCACTTTGATGACCAACTGTGTGGCCAGCAAATTGATACTTTTCTGAACCGTAGGCACAAAGTTTTGAATAAGGTGAACATAAGCGCCGGCTTTGCCATCTTGCAAAATGGTTTGGCCTGGAACCATCACTGAATTGCCGTTGGCATCAAGCAGGGGTGTAGTCCCATTGCTTTCTAGTTGCGCCACAGGTGGCATGACCAACTTGATGTACACAGGATTTCTGCTGTCAATGGTAGCCACTTTGATCCTCAGATCGCTGAGCTTCATATCGCTTCGAATAACCGTGGTGCCAGATGCGTTGCTAAAAGTGTTCGCAATTTCTCTGTCTACTAAATGCTGACCATTGAGCAGATAGCTGGCAGTGCCGTCTTCGTTGATGAGTGTGGAGCCGCCTACCAACTCTTGCAATTTGCCCACAATGCGATCGCGTTCGTCTAACAAATCTGGAGAAGCAGCAGACAAGCCTGGCGTTGCAGCGGCTCGAATTTTGGCATTCACAGAAGCCAGTTGTGGCGTGAGTGAATTGGCCTGATTAAGCACATCAGCCAAAGCCTGTGAAGCATTGCTTGAAACTTGTCCAACGGTATTGGCCAGTCCTCTTACGCGATCTGCCACCAAACGTGCATTGCCAATCAAACTTTGTTGATAAGCCGAGTTGGTGGGTTCATTTGCAATCGAGCCTGCTGCGTTGAAAAAATTTCCCAGCGCTGTGGCAATCGAAGTGGCTGGCTCGGTCAGCATGGCATCCAAAGGTGCCACAGACTGGGTTAGGGTTTGGCTGTAACTTGTTTTGCTTTGTTGGGACAGGAGTTGACCCTGCAGCAAGTTGTCAAAATAACGCGTAAATCCTTCAACTGCAAACGACGTACCGGTCACATCCATGGATGTCGGCGATAAGCCATTGACCCGAACGTTTGAAGTCCGCCGAACATAGCCCTCTACCGATGACCCCGCCACGTTTTGCGAGGTCACCAGCATGCCCGACTGAGCGGACTGCAGTCCGGCCATGGCGCTGTCAAAAAGGGCTGCTGTTCTCACTGGTTTATTCCGTTGTGTAAATACGACTGGGTCTGGTGATACTTGATGTACAGCCTTTTATGGCTTTACGGCATTGGCAGCAGAGTTGATTAACTGCGCTGCTTGAACTTGCTGAATCATTTGTTGAGCCATGGCTTTGCCAAAGCCAAAGCCGCCTTGGGCCGCCATGCTGTTGGCCAACTGTTCATCTGCCATGCTCAAATAGGTTGCATTGCTGCCACCTTTGCCGGCTTCGCTGAAAACAGAATTGCGCATTTCCCGCATCATCTGGCGCAGCAACACAGCTTCAAACTCTTGCGCTGTCTGCTTGAGTTTTTGAATCTGCGCCGTGTCTACCGTGCCGCTTGAAAGCGGCTTAGTAGAAATCAGCCCATTGATGATGAGGTCGGCCATGTTAAATAATTTCCAACTCGGCTTGCAGTGCGCCAGAAGACTTCATGGCTTGCAAAATGGACATCAGGTCTTGAGGCGTAGCGCCCAGCAGATTGATGGCCCTGACAACTTGTTCTAAAGAAGCGCCTTCGTCGACTTTGACCATTTGACCAGCAGGGCCTGTATCAATGCTGACACGCTCATTGCGTTGGTTCACAGGGCGGTTACGAGACATCAAAGACTGTGGAACCACTTGATTGGTTGCTTGGACTTGAATGGTCAAGTTGCCATGCGTCACAGCAAATGGTGCCAAGCGAACCGATTGATTGACCACCACTGAGCCTGTGCGCGCATTGACCACCACTCTGGCAATGTCCAACACAGGTTGAATTTCAAGTTCGAGCAACTGCGCCATCACACTGACGCGTTGTGCGCGTTGAACGGGCACGCGCACAGATACAGTTCTTGCGTCCACTGCGATAACTGCGTTTTCTTCATCAACCACCTTGGAGATGGCCTCAACAGCGCGTTGAATCTGGGCAAAGTCCACCTTGTGAAAGTTGAACTCAACAATGGGGTCCATGTCTGCTTCGGGCGCTGCTTGTTCAACAATACCGCCACTTGGAATGCGGCCTGCCGACAACTGATTGATGGTGGTGCGTGCCAGGTTGCTGCTGGCAGAAGCGCCAGGTACCACAATCGAGCCTTGAGCTTGTGCATAAACCTGACCATTGGCAGCCTTCAAAGGCGTCATGATCAGTGTGCCGCCTTTAAGGCTGCGAGCGTTGGTCAAAGATGAAACTGTGACATCCATGATTTGTCCGGGCCGTGCCAAGGCGGCTAACTCTGCCGTGACCATGACCACAGCCGCGTTGCGCGCTTGAAGATTGGTACCCGCTGGCACTGCCACGCCCAAAGAATTCAACATGGTAACCACAGACTGGCCAGTGACTGGGTTAGAGCCAGAGTTGTCGCCTGTGCCATCTAAACCGACTACCAAGCCATAACCAATCAATTGGTTAGGGCGCTGGCCTGAAACCACAGCCATGTCTTTCAAACGAGCGGCCATGGTGTGGTTGGCACTCAGTAACAAGGCAAACATTAAAAAAAGCGATGACAACAAACGAGTGTTCATGGTCTTAACCTCAGTTGGGTGAGAATCTGGCAAACAACTTGGTCAACATGCCAGGTGCTTGAATTTGATCGGTAATGCCTAAGCCGCGGTATTCAATGCGCGCGTCAGCCACTTGCGATGACAAAACAGAATTGCCTTGCAAAGTAGCGGGCGACACAATGCCACCAAAGCGAATCACTTCTTCTTCATGACCGACAGCCAAGCGCTTTTCGCCGGCCACGTTCAGATTGCCGTTAGGCAAAACTTCAAGCACTGTCACAGTAATCGTGCCTAAGAACTGGTTAGAAGCAGAAGAGCCACCTTTGCTGTCAAAGTTAGTATTGCCATTGCTGTTCAAACCGCCATTCAAAGAAGTTGGTTTGCTTGCACTGCCTGTGCTCATGTTCAAACCAGCATTGACGCTGTTCGAAGAAAGTCGGCGTGCGTTGGTGCCAATGTCTTTGCTGGCACGGGTTGTTTCATTCAACATCACAGTTAGGGTATCGCCCACTCGAACAGCGCGGCGTTCTTCAAACAAGCCCTTGTGGCTTGTCGTTGTAGGCCGAGATGCAGGAACCAGTGAACCTTTGGAGCTGGCAATAGCTTCTTGTGCTGCAGGGCGCGCTGTTGTATCGCCATTGACCAATGATTGTTTGGAAGCTGAAGGCAATTCTGCGCAGCCTGCCAAAATAGCGGCCAATGAAATAAGCAAATAGATTTTTTTCATCACAGTTGTCCTAACTTTTGGAGCATTTGATCTGAAGCAGACACAGACTTAGCGGTAATTTCATAAGCCCGTTGCGCTGCAATCAGGGACACAAGTTCTTCTGCCACATTCACATTGGACTGCTCGGTGTAGAACTGGCTGATAGAGCCAATACCATCCTTGCCAGCAACGCCAATTTGCGCTTCACCCGAAGACATGGTTTCGTAATACAAACCACCACCAGCAGCGGCTAAGCCAGTGGGGTTGACGAAATTCACCATGGCAATTTGATCTGCTTGGGTAGGCGCTGATGAATCGGCCAAGGTGTAGCTCACGGTACCGTCAGTGCCAATAGCCACAGTTGTTGCTTTGGAAGGAATCACAATGCCCGTTGCATTGGCAGAGGTGACGCTGCTTTGGCCTAGCAACACATTGCCACTGGCCGTCACAATTTGGCCTTTGTCGTTACGCATGAAATTGCCTGCGCGCGTGTAAGCCACACCATTGGCTGTTGACACTGCAAAGAAGCCATTGCCATTGATGGCCATGTCCAGTGGATTTTGGCTTTGAATCAAAGCACCAGAGTTGTTAATTCGCTGCGTGGCAGAAATGCGAGCACCGTTACCTGCTTGCAAGCCAGCGGGTACATAGTTTGAAGCGTCTTCGTTCATGCCAGACGAACGAATATTTTGATACAGCAAGTCCTCAAAAATAGGACGAATACGTTTGTAGGCAGTGGTTGAAACGTTGGCCAGATTATTGGAGATGGTGTCCAAGTTGGTCTGCTGTGCATCCATGCCTGTTTTGGCAACCCATAATGATCTCAACATTTTCTTGCTCCTTCATTTCACGGGTGTTTAAACCCTAGACAGAGACATCAAGGTCCCTGCAGATTTCGAATTTTGCTCAGCAACTTGAACCAATCGAATGTTCAAGTCAAACAAGCGGTTTTGCGCAATCATCTGAACCATGGCCTGAGCCGCGCTCACATTGCTGCTTTCTATCGAGCCTGGCACCAAGCGGATGTCTTCTAATGAAGCCAAGTCTTCTGTCGAGGTGAACAGGCCGTCAGCCTGACGCTCCAAGGTGTGCGGTTCTGGATTGACCAACTTCAAACGCGCCACAGGAGTTTCAAATTTTTGACCAGGTAGCGCGGCTGTAATGGTGCCGTTGGGCTGAATGGTCACTTCTTGGCTGCCCACTGGAATTTGAATCGACTGCCCTTGCTCGTTCAATACATTCAAGCCTGATGAAGTCACCAAAAACCCCTGCGCATCCATGTGAAATTTGCCAGCACGTGTATACGCTTCTTGACCATTGGTCCTTTGCACGGCAAACAAACCTTGATCTTGAATGGCCACATCCAAAGGGTTGCCCGTAGCCGTTACTGCGCCAGGGGTCCAGTCTGCGCCAGGTGTGGAGTCAACCACAAAGGCGCGCGAATCTGCGCTGCTGCCCATGACAGGCACAGCCCGGAAGGAAGACAGCATTTCTCTAAAACCTGGCGTTTGCAAATTGGCCATGTTGTGCGAAGTTGTGGCCAACTGCCCCATGGCGCTTTTGGCACCGGTCATGGCAGTGAAGACAAAACGATCAATCATGATTGAAGCCAGGTTTGTGAAGAAGTTAAAAAATATCAACCGACCATTTGCAGCGTGTCGCGCAAAGTCTGGTCAATGGCTTTCAAGCTTTGTGAATTGGCGCTGTAAGAGCGTTGCAAAATCATCAAGCGAACCAATTCGTTGGCAAGGTCTACGTTGGAAGCTTCAAGCGCTTGGCTGCGAATTTCGCCCAAGACACCCGTTCCAGCGCGGCCCACGGTTACACCCACACCGTCTTGCTCTGTACCCGTGATGTTGGAAGGTGCAAAAGCATTCTTGCCCATTGGGATCAGACCATCTTCGTTGTCAAAACTCACCATGGCCACTTGACCAATCAGCTGTTGTTTGCCGGTGCCATAAACACCCACAATGCGGCCAGCGTTGTCAACGGTCACGCTGGACAAACGCGCCACAGCTTCACCATCTTGAATGCTCTTGTTCATTTGAAAAGCACCTGCGTGAAGCTGCGTGCCAGACAAGTCCAGGTTGAACACCATGTCCGTGTTGCCGCCAGCTTGATTGGTTAAGCGGCTGGTCAATGTGGTGGTGGTTTTGAACAGGGGTTCGCCAGACACTGTATCTTTCATGATGGTGTCAATGTTCTGACCGCCCATGAAACTCAGCTTGGCAACAGTTTTGTAGCCGGTGCCGTTGGCGCCTTGTGTATCAGGCAATGCTGCACGATTTGAAAAGGTGGTTACATCATCGTAGTCAAAAAACTTGCCATCAATTGAGGCAAAGACTTCTACTTGTGAAGTGGTGGTGGTAAGTTTTTCCCCAGAAGTTTTTTGGTTGGTAGCACCTGTGACTGGAATCTCAGTTCCCTCGGGTGTGATCAAAGTCATTGCCAAGGCGTGCTTGAAAGTGATGGCCGCAGTGGAGTTAGAGGCAGTGCCTATTGCTCCAGACAAAGTGATGGTGGTGCCATTGATGGCAGTGACGGTTGTCCCAGTATCAGTAGCACCCAAATAGACTTTATCGCCAATGGCAACGTTTGCGGCAGAAAGCACAGCCACAGTGGTGTCTGTCGCTATTGTGTTAGCAGTCGTCGCACTGACATTGTCTTTGTTAAAGAATGAAACTGAAGCGCCGCTTGGAACAGTCACTGCAGGACTGGTCGTAAAGCTTGTTGCGCCTGCTGTGTACGCCAATACTGTTGCCCCAGAATCAACGCCATTGATAAAAACTTTCATGCCAGTCGTGACGGTTATTTGTGTACCCGCGTTGCTGGGTACTGCAGTCAAACTAATTGGATTTGTAGTTGAGGCTGCACTTGTTAAGGTAGAAGCCACAGGCGCTGTATTCACACGAAGTACTGTGTCTTTGCTCAAAGTAACATTGCTAGTGCCCAAGATGCTGGGGGACGCAGAATTGCTTGGGGTGTAGGTATAACCTGCTGTACCTGAAGTGATAGACAAAGTTGAATCATTGATACGACGGTAGAAAACCTCTAGCGTGTGTGAGTTGCCGTTGTTGTCAAAGACGGTTTGAGTTGTCTTGTTGTTGAAGGTGGCTCTGGCAGGATCAAATGAAACATTGGCCGATTTTGTAAACGCTGTTGAAGTCGAGTCCAACATGGCAGACAGTGTTGAATTGGTCGTGGCATTGCCTGGCAAGTTGCTTGCGGGCATGCGCAGCAGGCCGTTGTTCTTAATCAAGTCATCGGTTATTTGCTTGCCATCCAAGGTGGGCTGGTAGCCAGTCAAATACATGCCGTTTTCGTTGACGATGTAGCCATTTTTATCAACACCGAATTGGCCGTTGCGTGAGTAGTAAACAGCAGAAGGGTCAACCGTTTCAGCGCTGCCAGCACTTTGTAGCAGCCTGAACATGCCTTTGCCACTGATGGCCAAGTCCATAGGATTGGCAGAGTTGGTAATGGCACCTTGCGTCATGGGGCGACGCACACCCAAAGACTGGCTGCCTTGGCCTGTGGCCGGCTGATCAGACGAGTTGCTGCCGTTCAAAAATTGTGTGGCAAACACATACTCGCCAGATTTGTAGCCAATGGTGTTGGCGTTGGCAATGTTGTTACTGACCGTGTCAATGGCCAGTGAGGTGTTTTGCAGTCCAGAGAGTGCGGTTGCGATATTGCTCATGTCAATGTCCTCAAGTTAAACAGTTGATTTGTCAAAAATTAAATGGCCAACCACTTGACGATGTCAGTGGTCAAAATGTTTCGTCCGTCGCTCAGGCCTACTTTCATGTCTGCGCCTTCTTGACCAATGCTGGCTACCAGCGAGCCCACATAAGCGGTTGGCGATGTGGTTTTGCCTTGTGCATCGGTGGCAATCAGTTCCAGGGTGTACAAACCAGAGGCCACTTGCGTGCCTGAGTCGTTGCCACCGTCCCAAATGAAATCGGTCATGCCAGAGGGTGTTGGACCAAAATCAAATTGATTCACAATTTGGCTGTCGCTGTCGCGAATCACAGCTTTCAATGAAGCTGCGGGCGTATCCAATTTAGCGGCCATGCCCACTGCGCGGCCAGCAAAGTACACCTGCGAGCCCTCAGCCAAAGCTGTTTTGCCCACACTTGAAGACAAGTTCATGAAGTTGGCGGATTGCATTTGAGCCACCAATGCGCTCACAGACGTGTTCAGTTTGTTAATGCCATCAACTTGGTTGAGTGCCGCCAACTGTGAAGTCATGGCTGCGTTGTCCATGGGGTTCATGGGATCTTGGTTTTGCAATTGAACCGTCAGCATCTTCAAAAAGTTCTTTGAAAGGTCTGCGGCCGAAGTGCCATTGCTGGTGCTTTGCACAGGCGCTGCGCTAGGGTCGTAAACGGGAATGTTATTGATCGTGGTTGACATCGTTGCTTCCTTTATTTGCCCAGATCCAAGGTCTTGAGCATGAGTTGTTTGGTGGTGTTCATCATCTCGATGTTGAACTGGTAGGCACGTGAGGCCGAGACCATGTCAACCATCTGCTCTGCAGGGTTCACGTTGGGCATCGTGATATAGCCTTGTGGGTTGGCCAATGGATGGCCAGGGCGATATTCCATGCGCGGCTCGGCCGTGCTTTCAACAATGCGCGCCACTTTCACGCCTTGACCCACACGGCCTGCGCGAGCTTCTGATTGAAAAACCACATGGCGTGAGCGATAGGGTTGGCCATCGGCAGTCACTGCTGTTTCTGCGTTGGCCACGTTGGATGCAATCAAGTTAAGGCGCAATGACTGCGCCACCAAACCGGTTGTGCCCACATCAAAAGTGCCTAATAAACTCATGATGGCTGACCTGTGATGGCAGACAAACGGGTGCGCAAGGTGGAGCCCAAAAAGCTCAATGCAGCCTCCGTGAAAAATGCGTTCTTCACAAAGTGACCCCGCTCAATGTCGGGGTCGACAGTGTTGCCGTCCAAAGAAGGCTGCACACCCACGCGAAACATTTGCTTGGGTGACTGCATAGAGGACGTCATTTGAAAGTGACCTTGATGCGTGCGATCAAGGCTCACAGAAGATGGGCTGGATTGACCAGACAAGCGCTGCATCAACACCGATTGAAAATCGATGTCACGAGCTTTGTAATGGGGCGTGTCTGCGTTGACCAAATTTGAGCTGAGCAACTCATGGCGAAGACTGCGCAGTTTGAGTGCAGCCTCTCCAAAGTTCAGCGGATCAAATCGGGGTGCGGTGTTCACGTTGGGTCCAATCAATTAATCAAATTTCTTAGATACTTCGCAAACAGCGTGCCAACCCACTAAAACCTCTAAAAACACCAAAGTTAGGTGCTTTAAGTGGTACAAATAGCCTAAATCCAATCCTTAACTGGTTTTCACGGCAAAAATTGCAGGCCGTACTTGTTGGCCCTTGGCAATTTATGCCGCGAAAACGCAACCTCAAAGATGTGAATTGGCAGAGTCCTCAGACACCAGTGAAGAAAAACAACTAGACCCGACCGAGCGGCGGCTTGAACGCGCACGCGAAGATGGGCAGTTTGCACAGTCACGCGACCTCACCACCTTCTTGATACTCTTGCTGTTTGCAGCCGTTTTTGTGGGAATTGGTGGTTCCTTGATGAAGGGCTTGGTGGAATTGGTCAAGCAAGGCCTGACGTTTGGCACCACCGAAGATTGGCAAAACCATTTGATCGATTGGGCCAGTGGCCCTTTGGTCAATGCCATGATGTGGATTTTGGCCATCGTCTTGCCCTTGTGGGTGGTCTCGGCCTTGGCGCCCTTGGCCATGGTGAAGTTTCAGCCGGTTTGGGCCTTCAAACTCAATCCTGGTCGTCTCGACCCATTTGCTGGCTTGGGCCGAATTTTTTCAACCGACACCCTGACCGAGGTGGCCAAGAACATTTTGAAAGTCATTGTGGTGTTCGGCGTGGGCGTGGCCTACGTCACCAGCCTCATTGGCAACCTCAGCGTACTTTCTAGGCAGGATTTAAACCAAGCGCTTGCCAACAGCCTAGGGCTGATCGAAATCGGCTTGCTACTGCTGCTGTTGCCTATTGTGGTGGTGGCGGCAGTCGATGTGGTCATTCAGTGGTTCAGCTTCTCCAAGCGCATGAAGATGAGCCAAGAAGAGATGAAGCAGGAGATGAAGGAGAGCGAGGGCTCGCCGGAGCTGAAAAACCGCCTCAGGCAGCGCCAACGTCAAATTGCTTCGTCTCGCATGATGTCTGCTATGGAAAGAGCCGACGTGGTACTGGCCAATCCCGATCACTACTCGGTTGCGTTAAGGTACGACTCTGAAAAAATGCGCGCCCCCATTGTGGTGGCCAAAGGCATGGACGAAATGGCCTTGCTCATTCAGCGCGTGGCCAAGGACAAGCAGGTGCCTGTAGCGCGCATACCGCCGCTGGCCCGCTTGCTGCACAAGCACTTGAAAGTGGGAGAGCCTATTCCTGCACCCTTGTTTGAGGTGGTCGCCAAAGTGCTGGCATGGGCTTATGAGTTGAAACAGGCCACGGCGGCAGACGAGTTGCCACTGCCTGAAATTGGGGTTCTGCCAGACCTTGAAACTAGGTCTTAGGACCAAACCCAGCGCGAATCAATTCAAAGGGTGACTCAAAGGCGGTTTGAACCAAGTCGGTGAAAGAGGGCAACAACAAAACCACCACCACAAAGGCCACAGGAATCATGATGGCAAAGCCTACCGAGAAAAGATTCATCTGCGGGCTGACCCGAGCCAAGATGGCCTGCGTCATGTTGAACAAAAAGTAAATGACGATGGCGGGCAGGGCCAAGACCAAGCCTAAAGAGAAGGCATCTTGAACCAAGCCCAGCACAGAACTCCAGTTCCAAGCAGCGGGCCAAGTGCCTAAAGGCAATACTTTGAAGCTGTTCACCAGCAACTCCAGCATGACCAAATGAATGTTCAAGGTGAAGGCCAGCGCAATGGCCAACAAACCCAAAAACTCGCCTACCAAACCAGAAGCCAAATTGGCATCGTGTTGCAAGGTGGCCGCAAAGCTCAAACCGGATTGTTGCGACAGTATGTCGGCCAGCATGTCTACGGCCGTCAAGCCAATTCTGACCATCCAGCCAGATGTCAGGCCCACAGCCAACTCAACAAACACCAAGGCATAGCCTGGCGGCATACTGGAAAGAGGAGGAAGGTCGGATTGAACCAGGGGCACGAGTGCAAATGCAATGACCAAAGCCAGCAAGACGCGCAATCGCATGGGGGCTGAGCGAAATGCAAACAAGGGCATGGTCATGAAGCAACCCAAGAGTCGCACAGAAATGAGCATCCAGATGGTGGCTGTTTGCGTCATCCAATCTGGGCTGATCGGTAGCATGGGGGTTACCGCAGAATTTCGGGCAACTCTTGAATGACCTCGCGCAGGTAATCCACAAAAATTGCAAGACTAACTGGGCCTGCAATGAGCATGACCACGGCAATCACAACCAACTTAGGAATGAACGCCACCGAGCTTTCATTGACCGAAGTGGCCGCTTGAATAATACCGATGATCAGTCCCACGATAAGCAATGAAATAAGCACTGGCCCGCTTAAGACAAAGGCCATCCAAAGTGCTCTGAAAGCAACTTCAATGACGAAGCCTGAATCCATCTTAGGTGACCTTGAAACTGTTAACCAATGACGCGGCCAAGAGCGACCAACCGTCAGCCAGCGCAAACACCACCAACTTGAGTGGCAGCGAGAACATCATGGGCGAGACCATGACCATGCCCAATGAAGTCAAGATGCTAGCAACTGCAAAATCGATGGCCAAGAAGGGCAAGTAAATGAGGAAGCCAAACAAGAAACCTGTTTTGATTTCAGATACGGCAAAGGCAGGAATGAGAACCGTCATGGGCACATCGGCCCGGGTTTCAATGGGCTTGCCCCAGAGCTTGGCAAAGAGGCTCAGATCGTCCTTGTTGGTTTGGCTAAGCATGAATTGCTTCAAAGGCTCGGTACCAATGTTGACCGCTTCTTCAAAGCCAATTTTGCCGCTGGCCAAGGGCAAATAAGCATCCCGGTACATGGACTCAAGCACGGGGTTCATGACAAAAAAAGTAAGGAACACCGAAAGGCCAATCAAGACCAAATTGGGCGGCATGCTTTGCAGCCCCAAGGCTTGCCTCAGCATAGAAAACACAATGAGAATTCGAATAAAGCTGGTCATGAGCATGAGCGCAGCCGGTAAAAAAGAAAGGGCCGTTAAGGCCAACAATGTTTGCACTGGCACGGCATACACAGTGCCGGCTTTGGAAGTACTTGAAGTGACCAGCGGTAAGTTCTGGGCCGCTGCCCAACCGCAACACAGCAGGAGGGCAATGGCGACAAGCCATTTGAGGCTAAAGAACCTCATGCGCCATTCTTTCCAGAAAGCAGGGTCATGAGTTGTCCGGCAAATCCCGATGGCAATGAACCAGAGTTGGCCGTGGGTTCGAAGTCGTCTAATTCAGCCAACAAGCTGATTTGCGTGGGCGTGTGGCCCAATGCCAAAATACGGTCTTGCATGCGAACCACCAGCAAACGCTCGCGCGGGCCCACTGGAAAAGCCGCTAACAATTGAATTTGCCCGCCCACTGTGGTGTTTTGTGCGCCACGACGGAAGAGCCAGACCACCACGGCTGCCAACACCACCAACAAGCTGAGTGTGACCAAGCCCAGCCAAGCCCCGCCCCATACAGACGACGATGAGCCAGACGAGCTACCAGTGACTGGCGCTGACAGGGCTTGCGCTTGAGCGCTGATAGAGAAAATGCCTAATAAGACAAATGCTGAAAGTCGCGACAAGGGGGACAGGTGGGTCAATTTTTGGATTTCCGTAAACGCTCCGATGGTGAAATGATATCAGTCAAGCGGATGCCATAGCGGTCGTCCACGATGACAACTTCGCCTTGTGCAATT
>CANNNB010000048.1 GCA_947505995.1 Comamonadaceae bacterium | reverse complement strand
TTTCTTGAAATCTGCCTTGGCCACATTGAGTGTGGTGGTTTCGCCATGCGCGTAGGCATCGTGCGTGCGCCTGTCGCCGTCGAAGATGGAAACATCGCCAAACCAAATGCCTGGCTCGACATACGTTAGAGTGATTAATTTGCCCGACACGGAGGTGGAACTGACACGGACCGCCCCTTTGGCGCAGGCGATCCACTGCTCCGGCGGTTCTCCGCGGGCTGCAATGAGTTCGCCGTCTTTGTAGCGTTTGACGTATGCGCATCGAAGTATGTCGTGCCTGAGTGAAGGTGAAAGGGAAGAGAACCAACGTCCAGCGTTGATGCACTCTCTTTCCTCCATCGTAAGAATGGGTTCGTCCATAGTCTGTCTTTTGAGTGACTGGGTTGTGAGAATTTGTCGCCTGAGAGACCTTGTCTTACTAGTAGCGAGGTTTTTCTTTGTTCAAAAAGGCCGCAATCCCAATGCCAGCATTGACGTGGTGCAAATTCTTCACGAAATGATCACGTTCCATCGCCAATTGGCGATTCAAGGAGGCGGCATCGGCTTCATTGATTAGTTCCTTGATGCTGGTCAAGGCATTGTGGGCCCTTTGATTTAAGAGGCTGGCCATGCTGAGGGCTGCGCCCAGGGCTTGCCCAGGTTCACACAATTTGTTTACCACGCCCAATGCATGAAGTCTTTCTGCATCAATGCGCTCGCCCAACATCAGTAGCTCGGTGGCCAATTGACGCGGCAGACTGCGCGACAAACTCCAAGTTCCACCGCCATCAGGTGACAGCGCAATGTTGCTGTAGGCCATGACAAACACACTGTTTCGCGCGGCCACAATCATGTCGCAGGCCAAAGCCAAAGAAAATCCTGCGCCTGCGGCAGGCCCTTCAACAGCCGCAATGACTGGCTTGGGAAAAGTTCGAATGGCTTCAATCCAGTTGTGCAGGCCTTCGATGCTTTGGGCTTGGTGCTCAGGCGGTTGTTGGCGGTTGTTGTTCAGCCTCTGTAAGTTGCCTCCTGCACTGAACAATGGTCCCTCGCCAGTGATGACAACGCTTTTAATTTCGGTGCTTGTCTGTGCCACGTTCAACGCCTCAACGCCAGCTGCATACATTTCTGGGCCCAGTGCATTCCGGTGTTCAGGATTGCTCAAGGTGAGAATGAGGGTGGCGCCTTCGCTGGTGCTAAGCAGTTGAGCTGGCATGGTTTAGTTTTCGGTATGAAGTAAGGACAAGCCAATGGCACCCCGGCGACGCAGCCATGGGCTAGGACGGTACCGAGGATCACCATACACAGTTTGCAAATTGAACAACACTTCCAAAACATTGGTAGGGCCTAATTTGTCGCCCAGTGCAAGTGGGCCTAGCGGGTAACCGAGGCCCAAAGTGACAGCGATGTCCAAATCTTGCGGTGTACAAACACCCTGTTGGCACATGTCGGCCGCAATGTTCACGATGTTGGCCACAACGCGTTGGGTAATGAAGCCCCCGCTGTCACGCACCACGCTGACTGCCTTGCCATCTTTGGCAAACAGGGCATGGGCAGCATCTCGCATGTCAGACCTTGTGGCGGGGTTGGTGGCTAAGACACGGCGCTTGGTGGCGGCATCGTCAAACAGCATGTCAATGCCAATGGTGCGGGCTGGGTCAAGGCGTTCCACCACAGCCACAGTGGTGACATCAAAGCCCAAAGGTGCCACCAGGGTTAAAGCATGTGGTGATGGTGATACGCCCGTTTCAATGGTGGCGCCCAAATCTTTGAGTAGTTGTAATAGCTCGATGCGCCTTGATGCACGCGGAGACACCCAAACAGGTGGAAACTCTTTGACCTCAGGCACGGCGGGTTCTTGTCCGACAACAGCTTTGCCGTCCACGTATTTGTAGAAGCCTTCCCCCACTTTTTTGCCGACCAAGCCACCTGCCAAGCGCTGCGCGGTGATCACACTGGGGCGGTAACGGGGTTCTTGGTAGTACTGGTTGTAAATCGATTCCATGACGGGATGAGATACATCTAAAGCGGTTAAATCGAAGAGTTCGAAGGGGCCTAGTTTGAAGCCAACTTGGTCTTTCAAAATTCGATCAATGGTGGCGAAATCTGCCACACCTTCTGAGACGATGCGCAAGGCTTCTGTGCCATAGCCTCGGCCTGCATGGTTCACGATGAAGCCCGGGGTGTCGTGGGCTTGCACGGGCGTGTGCCCCATTTGTTTGGCAAACGCTGTGAGCCGCAGGCAAACTTCTGGATTGGTTTTTAAACCGGCAATGACTTCCACCACCTTCATTAGTGGCACAGGATTGAAGAAGTGATAGCCCGCAAATTGGGCTGGTCGCTTGAGGGCTGCCGCGATGGCCGTGACGGAAAGGGATGAAGTGTTGGTTACCAAGACCGTGGTATCGGGCACCAGGTTTTCTAGTTCAGCAAACAAGCTTTTTTTAATGTCGAGTCGTTCAACAATGGCCTCGACAATTAACTCGCAATGTTTCAAATCCTGCAAGCTGCTGGCCGTTTTCAAATTCGATTTGAAGTTGGCTACGGTGTCTGCGTCAAGGCGGCCCTTGACGACCAATGAGTCCCATACATGATGCACCGCATCTTTGGCTTTTAGGGCAGCATCTGCTTGAGTGTCATAAAGGTAAACATGACTTCCAGCTTGTGCCGCAATTTGGGCAATGCCACGTCCCATGGCGCCTGCACCTATTACGGCGACTTGGTTGAATGCAATATTCATGTTTGGATTGGGATATGTTTTTAAATCTTCAAGCACAAAAATCAGCTTGATATACCTTAGCGACGAACTTGCAATGCGCCTGGGTTGACGATGTTGGTTGGTGTGCCTTTGATGAAATTGACCACGTTGTCAAATGCCGAACCGAAGTACAACTCGTAGCTGTCTTTTTCAACATAACCAATATGGGGAGTGCAAATGCAATTTTCCAAACGCAGAAGCGCATGACCTTGCAAAATGGGTTCGTGCTCAAAAACATCGATGGCTGCTAAACCTGGACGCCCTCGGTTAAGGGCGCTGATGAGGGCATCGGGCTCGATGAGTTCTGCGCGCGATGTATTCACTATCATGGCGCTGGTTTTCATCCGAGACAGATCTTCTAGGGTGACAATACCCCGAGTTGCTTCGTTAAGCCGAAGATGAACTGAAAGCACATCGCTTTGCTCAAACAGTGCTTCTCGCGTCGTCGCGGGAATATGACCGTCTTTGGCTGCTTTCTCTCGCGATGTTTCGCTGCCCCACACAACCACTTGCATGCCAAAAGCTTTGGCATAGCCCGCAACCAACTGGCCAATTCTTCCGTAGCCCCAAATGCCAAATGTTTTGCCACGAAGTACAGTGCCCAAACCAAAGTTGGCTGGCATGGAGGCACTTTTCAAGCCGGATTGCTGCCATGCACCGTGTTTGAGATTGCCAATGTATTGCGGAACTCGGCGGGCCGCAGCCATAACCAATGCCCAAGTTAATTCGGCCGGTGCATAGGGCGAGCCAGTGCCCTGAGCTACAGCAATGCCACGTTCGGAGCAGGCCTCTAAATCGATGTGAGAACCTGCCGCGCCTGTTTGGGAAATGAGCTTGAGCTTTGGGAGCTTTTCAAGCAATTGCCTGTTGAGGTGGGTACGTTCTCGGATGAGCACCAAGATATCTGCATCTTTAAGCCGAACAGACAGCTGCCCCAAACCTTTGACGGTATTGGTATAGACCTTGGCGTTGTAGGCGTCAAGTTTGGACGCGCATTCTAATTTTCGGACGACATCTTGATAGTCGTCTAGGATCACAATATTCATAGCCACTATTGTGCCTTGCCTAGAGGCTTTCATTGGGGCGGCGGCTAAAATTTAGCCCCCAAAGACCCAGAAAATCAGTGGCTTAGTCTGGGCTTTTTCTGCGCCTCGAGTGCAACCAGCCTGTCGAGTTCAGCGCAGACATCGGACATGCGGCCAGAAATGACCATGCGACCCGCGCAATGAGGTGCTTCGCCGTGTTCTGAGACACGAAGAACACGCAATGCACGCTGTTTGGCGAGCATGGTGGCCTTGGGCGAGGAGGCCATGGAAGATGGCTTTGAGTGTGCAAAAGTGGCAGCAAGCTCTGGATGAACTGCTGCACCCATGAACTTTTGAAAGCCGTTGTAAATGCTGGAAATACCAAAAAGTGCGATGGACATGAGGGCCTTTATTGTTTGAGTGGGATTACATCAAGAGCGTGTTGCGAATGAGGCCGACCGCCAAGCCTTCGATGTCAAAGGGCTCGCCTGGGTTGACCAAGATAATGGGATAGTCTGGATTTTCTGGAAGAAGCTCAATGCGATCGGCTTGACGGCGCAAGCGTTTGACAGTGACTTCATCGCCAAGCCGGGCCACCACAATTTGACCGTTTCTGACTTCTTTGGTGGCCTTTACGGCAAGCAGGTCGCCGTCCATGATGCCGGCGTCTCTCATGGACATGCCTCGAACTCGAAGTAAATAGTCGGGCTGTTCTTGGAACAAGTGGCTTTCGACGTGGTAAGTTCGATCGATGTGTTCTTGGGCCAAAATAGGCGAGCCAGCAGCAACGCGCCCTATGAGAGGCAAGGCTAACTGCGCAAAACCTGGCAGCGGCATGCTGAATAAATCGCTGCCATTGCGCATGCTGCTGCGGGAGGAGCCTTTAAGGCGAATGCCTCGAGATGTGCCGCTGACCAAATCGATGGCACCTTTTCTAGCCAAAGCTTGAAGGTGTTCTTCTGCTGCATTGGCTGATTTGAAGCCTAAGACTTGCGCAATTTCGGCCCGTGTGGGTGGGGCGCCCGTTTCGGCAATGGTTTTTTGGATGAGTTCCAAAATTTCTTGTTGCCTGGCTGTGAGCTTAGGTTGGTCGTTCATGATGCAGTTCCTAAAAAGGGGTCTGAGGTCAAATCACTGTTTTCTTATCCAGTGACTGTATTTTTAACCAGTATATTTAGAAATGCAAGCAAAAAAGCAAAAAATTGTTGTTTTAGGCACAGGCGGTACCATTGCCGGTGAATCTGAATCAGCCCACGAGGGCTTGACGTACAAGGCTGCGCAACGAGGAATCAGTGAGCTTTTGAAGTCTGAAAGCAGTAACAGTGCACCCTGGCCGGAAGTTTTGGCTGCATGCCAAATTGAAGCAGAACAAGTGGCTCAATTGGACAGCAAGGACATGGACTTTGAAACATGGGCGCGCTTGGCCAAGCGCTGTGATTACTGGTTAGCTCAAGAAGAAGTTGCAGCAATTGTGATCACTCATGGCACCGACACTCTTGAGGAGACGGCTTACTTTTTGTCTCAGGTGCTTAACCATTTAAAACCCATTGTCATAACTTGCGCCATGAGACCGGCTAATTTCAAAGATGCAGACGGCCCGCAAAACCTAAGGGACGCTTTGGTGTTTGCGGCGTCCACCAAGGGGTCAGGAGTCTGGTTGGTCGCTGCAGGCGAAATTCATCACAGCCAGTTCGTACAAAAAATACACCCCACTCGATTGAACGCTTTTGATTCAGGAGAAACGGGTTCTGCTGGAAAGATTCAAAACGACCAGGTTCAGTGGTTTGAAGCCTTCATCAAGCCTTTGCAAAACTCAAAATTGCACATTTCTCAGTTGCCGTTGCCTGCGCAATGGCCATGGGTGGAGATTGTCATGAACCATGTCAACGCAAGCTCTCAGCATGTGGATGCACTGGTCAATGCAGGCGTTCAGGGTTTGGTGGTTGCTGGAACAGGCAATGGCTCAATCAGTTCAAAAATGAAGGAAAGTTTAGTTAGGGCCCAAATTGAAAAGGTTCAGATTCGATTAAGCAGCCGATGTCATCAAGGTGCTGTCGTACCCACGAGTGGCCATGAGTTTGATGCGACGGGTGCTTTGAGTCCCGTTAAAACAAGAGTGGCCTTGTTGCTGGACATCATGTCTCAGCAGCAAAGCCACTAGCTTCAGATGAAGGCAAGCTTGCTGGGGTTTGAAGGCCTGAATGCGTTACTTGGTTGAGCCAAAAGCTTGCAGCGCTCGTTGGGTAATTTCTTCGACCGATCCCATGCCACTGATGGCTCGATATTGGGGTGCTGCTTGCGGTTCACGCTGCGCCCACTCTGAGTAGTAAGCTACAAGCGGCCGTGTTTGTTGGCTGTAGACATCTAAGCGTTTTTTCACGGTTTCTTCTTTGTCGTCTTCGCGCTGCACCAAGGGTTCACCGGTGACATCGTCTTTTCCGTCAGACTTTGGCGGATTGAATTTGACATGGTAAATGCGACCAGAAGCAGGGTGCGAACGGCGTCCACTCATGCGCTCAATGATGGCTTCGAAGGGCACATCAATTTCAAGAACATAGTCCAACTTCACGCCAGCGGCCTTCATGGCATCAGCCTGGGGAAGGGTGCGTGGAAAGCCGTCAAATAGGAATCCATTGGCACAATCAGATTGGGTAATGCGCTCTTTCACGAGGTTGATGATGAGGTCGTCGCTGACCAAACCACCTGATTCCATCACGGCCTTGGCTTGCAAGCCAAGTGGGGTGCCAGCTTTCACTGCAGCGCGCAACATATCGCCAGTGGAGATTTGCGGAATGGCATATTTTCCGCAAATGAATGCGGCCTGCGTTCCCTTACCAGCACCTGGTGCACCTAAAAGAATAAGTCTCATGAATGTCCCGAATAGTTATTGAATCTTTCGCCATGGTGTGAATGGCTCTGACTGGAGAATATCACGGGAAGCCTGTATTTTCCTGACGCCCCCCAGCCATGCTTTCAGGGCTTGAAAAGCGCTCTGACCCTTTCCAAATCTTCTGGCGTATCGACCCCGGGGGCAGGCGCTTCAGAGGTGACATGCACAGCTATTTTGTGGCCATGCCAGAGTGCCCGCAATTGCTCCAAGGCTTCACCCGTTTCAATGGGGGCTGGCGGCAAACTTGGAAAGCTTTGCAAAAACCCTACGCGGTAAGCGTAAATGCCAATGTGCCGCAGGGGCGCGGGTTGTGGCAGGCTTTGGATGCCTTTTGCAAAACCATCTCGCCACCAAGGAATGGGTGCGCGGCTGAAATAAAGCGCCAATTGCGCTTGGTCGAGAACCACTTTGACCACATTGGGGTTGGTGAATTCTGCAAGGTCGAGAATTTCGTGGGCAGCCGTGCTCATGCTGGCGATGGGGCGCTGAACGAGCAAATCGGCCACCTCATTGATGAGTTCAGGATTGATAAGGGGTTCATCGCCTTGAACATTGACAACCACATCTTGTGGGTCTAATCCCAAGAGCATGCTGGCCTGTGCAAGCCTGTCACTGCCACTTGGGTGGTCGATTTTGGTAAGCAAGGCGCGAACCCCATGAGCTTCGCAAGCTTCGATGATTTCTTGGCTGTCTGCAGCAACCACTACTTGGATGGCATGGGACTGTGCAGCACGTTGGGCAACACGAACCACCATAGGCAAACCATGGATATCCGCCAGGGGTTTATGAGGCAGTCTCGTGGATGCCAAGCGAGCAGGAACAATGACTGTAAAGGCTTGCGACATGTGCCAATTAAAGAGAGATCAGACGACGGGGGTGCGCGGTTTGAGTTGTTCTAACTCTTCGTCGCTAAGCGTGCGGGCTTCATTTTCCAGCAAGATGGGGATGCCATTGCGAATAGGGTATGAAAGCTTGGCACTGCGCGACCAGAGTTCTTGCAATTCGCGCTGCAAATCTAGGGGGCCCTTGGTAACAGGGCAAACCAACAGTTCGAGTAATTTTGTGTCCATGGCTCAATGATACCTGTGGCGGCTTTGAAATAGTTGATCGAAGGCCTGCCAAAATGCTTCTTCAGGTTCAAAAACCAAAGGCATTGCCAGCGCTTGAGGAAACCGCGTCCACAACTTAACAGCATCTTTTTCAGTACAAAGAAGAGGCAGTTCGGGATACAGTGGTTTCCAATTCAGAAAATTATCGTGGTCTGGCAGGGCTGTTGAATGGTGAATTTGAAATTGACCTTGTTTCAGCATGGCTAAAAAGGCTTCGGGTTTGGCAATGCCCGATACAACTTCAACAGGTTTAGATTGCAAATCTGCTGTTGAAATTCGCTCACCATTTGATGTCAAAGCAAACAAGCTGAGTTCACGCCGTGATTCAAATCCCTCAGCCATTGTTCTTTGGTGGGTGTGAAGAAGCAAGTCCACATGTCTGGGCCAAGGCTCTCTTAATGGGCCTGCTGGCAGCAAACGTGCGTTGCCCAAACCAGTTGCATCCATGACGCAAATTTCGACATCACGTTGAAGCGCAATGTGCTGCAGACCGTCGTCACAAACCAAAACATTGACAGAAACAAACTGATTGAGTAAGTGCCTTGCAGCCTCAACACGTTCTGCGCCGACCACCACTGGCACATGGCATTTTTGGAAAATCATAAGGGGTTCATCCCCCACTTCGCTGGCCAAGCTGTTTGCATTCACAATTTGAGGCTTTGCTTTTGCTCTGCCATAACCGCGAGACACCACACCCACTTGAAAGCCCTGGGAGACAAGACGCTGAACAATGGCCATGGTGAGCGGTGTTTTACCGCCACCACCTGCCACAACATTGCCAACCACAATGACAGTGGCATTGACGCGATGCTGCTTGACCCATCCCAAGCTGATGGCTCGTTGCCTGATGAACCATACAATTTTGTAAATGGCTTCAAATGGCCAAAGCAAATAGGTGATGGCATTGCGGTTGTGCCAATAACGAGGAAGTTTTTGCAAGCAATGGAACATGATGGGATGTTTATGGCTTGTTGGCTTGCGCTGAATTCTGAGTTGCAAATGCAATTTTAGAAACACCATTCATTCGTGCCGCTTCCAACACATTGACCACAGCTTGGTGACTTGCTGAAGCATCGGCTTTGATAAGAAGTGCCGCTTCAGATTTGCGCATGCCAGTCAATGCCATGCTGAGGTCTTGCAAGCCTCGCCCTTCAATTTTGAGGCCATTGACGGCATAGCTGCCTTGCGAATTCACAAGCACCACCCAAGGCAATGTCGCGTCTGACGGGTCTTGGGCTGCCGCTGATGGCAAGCTCACATTCATCTCATTGAACCTGGACCACGTGGTGGTAAGCATTAAAAAAATGACAACAACCAACAGCACATCAATGAAAGGAATCAAATTGATATCGGGTTCAATGGCTGTGTTCTTTTTAAATTTCAAGATGAGCTCATTTCAAATTTTTATTCACGCATGTCCGACAAATGTCTGGCAAACCGTTCGGAAGCCCATTCCATTTGCAACACCAAACGGTCAACTTTGGACTTGAAGAATCGCCAGGCCATGAGGCAAGGAATTGCAACCATGAGTCCAAAAGCCGTGTTGTAAAGCGCTACTGAAATACCATGCGCCAGTTCTGCAGGTTGTTGTTGACCCGGTGTTTGCAATCCAAACAGCTCTATCATGCCAACCACGGTGCCTAACAAACCCAATAAGGGTGAAGCTGAAGCCAATGTGGCCAAGGCGTTCAGGTAGCGCTCTAAACCTTGGGCAGCCATGCGTCCTTCCATTTCCATGCTTTCACGAACATCTTGGTGCTTGGCATGGGGCTTCAAAGCAAGTGTTTGCAAACCGCTTGCAAAAATAGGCCCAACGGCACCCATTTGAGCAATCTCTTGAATGGCGGTTTGGCTAGGAAACCCCTTTTGGGTACTCAGTATGGCACTGTGCAACGCGCTTTCGGGCAAAACCTTCGAGGTTTGCAAGGCATAAAAGCGTTCCAAAATGATGGCGAGCGCAAAGATAGAGCAGGCAATGAGAGGCCAAATGGGCCATCCTGCAGCTTGTATGATGCTGATCAAAATCAAACTTTCTACTTATGGATTCACTTTTGATTATGGCTGATCGATTTGTTCTTCATTTCTGTGGATAACTTTGTGAAGAACTTGGCGAAAGCAGGCTCGGAAACCGCATGAATGCTGGGCTTTATACAGATGCTCATTTTTTAAACAGTTAATTTTAGAATTAAATCAATGGCTTACGTCGCACGATGCCCTTTGAACTGTGCATTTGGCTTGCAACACAAGTTAGTTGCAAGCTGTGGATTGATTCGCCTTGAATAAACAAGCTTTTGCAGTCGAAATGGCCTTGAATGCCGCAAAAAATAAGGTTTTCCAATGACTCGACCAGATTCTGAGCCGCGTGTTTGGTCAGTTGGTGCACTGTGCCTTGCAATTGCTGACACCTTGAATGCGAGGTTCAACCCTGTTGCGGTCAAGGGCGAGATTTCTGGCTTTTCGAGGGCAGCCAGCGGTCATTGTTATTTCAATCTCAAAGACGAGAGCGGGCAAATCCGCTGTGCGATGTTCAAAAGAGCCGCCAGTGCTTTAGGTTTTATGCCCAAAGATGGCGAAATGGTGGAGCTTAGAGGCAAGTTGGGCGTCTATGAGGCGCGGGGCGATTTGCAATTGGTTGTCGAAACCATGCAAAGAGCGGGTCAAGGTGATTTGTTCGCCCAGTTTCTAAAACTCAAAGCCAAGTTGGAGGAAGAGGGGCTGTTTGAAGCTTCGCGCAAAAGAGTCATTCCTGCTCAACCGCGAGCCATTGGTGTCATTACCTCACTGGGCGCTGCAGCATTGCATGACGTGGTGAGCGCTTTGCAAAGACGTGTGCCGCACATTCCAGTTATTGTGGCGCCGTCCGCAGTTCAAGGTTTGAATGCACCTCAAGAGTTGCTGCAAAGCTTGAAAAAGCTGGTCAGTTGGCAGAGCGAATTGCCCAAAGCTTCCACAATTTTAAAGACACAAGCGGTCGTCATTGATGTCATATTGATGGTGCGCGGCGGCGGCTCTATGGAAGATTTATGGGCCTTCAATGATGAAGCCTTGGTCAGGGCCGTTGCTTCTTGTCCCATTCCCATCATTTCTGGCGTAGGACACGAAACCGACTTTACTTTGACAGATTTTGTAGCCGACTTGCGGGCGCCAACACCGACTGCCGCTGCCGAGTTGGTTGCCATGGAGGGTGCGTTGCTAGCGGCCAATTGCGACCGAATGCAACTCGCACTTTCTGATGCACTGACCACCAGACTAGACCGGATGAGCCAAAGACTAGATTGGATTGCCAACCGACTGGGGCGTCCTTCAACCCGATTGAAGGACCAAAACACGCATTTGATGCGCTTAAGCCAATCACTTCAGTATGGTTTGAAATCGCAAATGCAAACTCAAAAACAAATGCTTTCTAGGCATTCTGAAAATTTGCCAAAGCTTCTGCAACAAAACTTTCAATTGTGCAACCAGCAAATTTTGAACATGAGTACCCGATTGGGCTTGCTTGATCCGCACTTGGTTTTAGAACGAGGTTATGCCTGGTTAACCGATGATGCAGGTCGTGCCCTGACGCATGCCAGTGACTTTAAATCGAACCAGGCCGTGACAGCTAGCTTGGCAGATGGCCAAGTTAACTTGCAAGTGAAATAGCGCTTTAGGTGAGAGAACCCATGTCAACCCCAGACAAGCTGTGCCTTTTGCATGGGGTTCACAGACAATAAGTGGCGATCGACCTACAATGGCTGATTGAATTTTTATTGCACTTTAACGAGGAACACATGGAACACACTCTGCCAGCATTGCCTTATGCCATTGACGCATTGGTACCCAACTACAGCCAAGAAACTCTGGAATTTCACCATGGCAAGCACCACAATGCTTACGTTGTGAATTTGAACAATCTACAAAAGGGCACTGAGTTCGAATCAATGTCTTTGGAAGAAATCATCAAGAAATCCAGCGGTGGCATTTATAACAATTCTGCTCAAATTTGGAATCACACCTTCTTTTGGAATTGTATGAAGCCAAATGGTGGTGGCGAGCCCACAGGTGCTCTGGCTGCAGCCATTAATGCCAAATTTGGCTCCTATGCCGCATTCAAAGAAGCCTTTGTGAAAAGCGCTGTTGGCAACTTTGGTTCCGGATGGACTTGGCTGGTTAAAAAGGCTGACGGCAGCGTTGACATCGTCAACATGGGCGCTGCAGGAACGCCCCTAACAACGGCCGACAAAGCCCTCTTGACAGTCGACGTTTGGGAACACGCCTACTACATTGACTACCGCAATATGCGTCCCAAGTTTGTTGAAACTTATCTGGACAAATTGGTCAATTGGTCTTTTGCAGAAGCCAATTTTGCTTAATTGAATTTGCTTTGGAGTCTGTTCATTCAGATTCCATTGAACACCCCCAAAAAAGCCCAGTGCATTGCTCTGGGCTTTTCTGTTGAAAATTCAACATTATCGAATCATCATGCCGCCGTCAGCCACAATGGTTTGGCCGGTAATGTACTTACCCGCTGCACTGGCCAAGAGAACCGCTATACCGCCAATGTCATCGGGCTCCCCAATTCGGCGCAGGGGTGTTTCATTTTCAACCATGCCAGCCTTGACAGGGTCGTCGGTGAGGGCCTTGGCAAAGGCGGTTCGGATGAGGCCAGGCGCAATACAATTGACGCGGATATTGTCTGGCCCCCATTCCACCGCCAAGTTGCGAGCCAGTTGCATGTCGGCGGCTTTGGAAATGTTGTAAGCGCCAATGACAGATGAGCCGTGCAAACCTCCCACCGATGAGACCAACACAATGGCGCCATCCTGTTTGGCTTTCATGTCCGGATAGACCATGGTGCAAAGCCACGAGCTAGACAGAACGTTGTTGTGCATGACCTTGTTGAAGATTTCATCGCTCATGCCCGTGGTAGGGCCATAGTAGGGGTTGCTAGCGGCGTTGCATACCAAAATATCAATGGGGCCCCAAGCATCGCGGGTTTTTTGCACCAAGTTCTGCAACTGTTCTTTGATGGCAATGCTGGCGCTGATGGCCATGGCCGT
>CANNNB010000047.1 GCA_947505995.1 Comamonadaceae bacterium | reverse complement strand
GTATTTATCGGTGTAATCCAATGTGGAGCCATCGGGAGAAGTGACCGTTGCCAAAATGGTGCCACGATCTTCCAGGGGCGAGAGTTCTTGCTTCATGGTGGGATAAACCAACACAATGCCAACGCCACAAGAAGCCATGATCAAGACCACCAGCCAGCGCGCTTTTTTCAAGACCAGGGACAAAAGCTTTGCATAGCCATTTGACAAACCGGTTAGGATTTTTTCCATGAACCTGTCAAAGAAATTTGGGTTGGGGTTGTGTCGCAACAGCAAAGAACTCATCATGGGTGAGAGTGTGAGCGCCACCAAGCAAGAGACCAGCACAGCGCCGGCCAAGGCCAAGGCAAATTCACTGAACAACTTACCAGTTCGCCCAGGCGTGAAGGCCAAAGGCGCGAACACGGCTGCCAAGGTGAGGGACATGGCCACAATGGCAAAGCCAATTTCTTTGGCGCCTTTGATGGCCGCAGAGAACGGATCAAGCCCCTCCTCAATGTGGCGGTAAATGTTCTCTAACATCACGATGGCATCGTCCACCACCAAACCGATGGCCAAAACCAGCGCCAGCAAGGTCAGGGTATTGATGGTGAAACCAGCCAGCGCCATGATGGCGAATGTGCCAACCAAACTGACTGGAATGGTAATGATGGGAATGATGGATGCGCGAACGGTTCGCAAGAAAACAAAAATCACAAGCGCAACCAAAACGACAGCTTCAAGAATGGTTTTAAAAACACTTTTAATGGATTTATCAATGAATACCGAGTTGTCATTGGCAACATTGATCACAATGTCACCTGGCAAATCCTGCTGCAACTTAGGGATCATTTCTCGAACGCCTTTGGACAATTCAAGAGGGTTGGCGGTGGCTTGCCGAATGACGCCTGCCGAAATAGAGGGCATGCCATTCAAACGAACTCGGCTGCGGTCATCCGCGGCAGCTTCCTCAACTTTGGCCACGTCGCGAATCTTGATAGGAAAGCCATTCACATTGCGAATGGTGATGTCACCGAACTGGCCGGCTTTGAGCAGGTCAGTTTGCGATGTGACACTGAACTCGCGTTGTTGCGACTCAATACGCCCTGCGGGCAACTCCAAGTTGCTGCGGCGAATGGCATCCTCTACGTCCTGAGAGGTTAGGCGGTAGGCGGCCATGCGTTCGGCATCTAGCCATACGCGCATGGCGTATTTGCGCTCACCAAAAATTCGGACATCGGCAACGCCTGTCACGGTTTGGAGGCGCGGCTTCACAACGCGATTGATCAAATCATTGATTTGAAGCGGCGACAAGACGTCGCTAGAAAAGGCCAACCAAATGACGGGGAAAGCGTCGGCTTCCACCTTGGCAATGACGGGCTCTTCAATGGCTTGCGGCAAACGGCCGCGAATTCGAGAGGTTCGGTCGCGCACTTCTGCTGCGGCCGTGTCGGCATCTTTTTCTAATCGGAAACGAACAGTGATTTGAGACTGGTCGGCACGACTGATGGAAGTGATGACGTCAACTGCATCGATGCCGGCAATGGAATCTTCCAAAGGCTTGGTCACTTGCGACTCAATCACCTCGGCTGATGCACCGGGGTATTTGACACTGACCGTGACTGTGGGCTCGTCAATTTTGGGATACTCTCGCAAAGAAAGGCGATTAAAGCTAACCGCGCCAATCAATAGAATGAGCAGCGATAAAACGGTTGCAAAGACCGGTCTGCGAATGGATGTTTCAGCGAGTTGCATTCAGACCTCGTGTGCATGGGTTCTCGCCTGTGACAGCTTGTCCTTTGCCATCCCTTGATGGCCCTGGGTTGCCACCCTTGGGGCCCGATTTGTCTGCTGGCCTCTCAGCGGGTTTTTGTGCATTGCCAGCTGCCTCAGGCTTGGCACCTGATGCTGCGTTGGCACCACCACCTTGCGCTTTCGACGTGTCAATGACTCGCACAACCGTGCCTTCTTTTTGCAAACGCTGCTGACCAGCCACAACCACGGAATCGCCCTTCGACAAGCCTTCCAAAATTTCAACCCGACCAGGCTGGCGAATACCAACCTTGACTGTCACTCTTTCGGAAATGAGCTCATCTTTGTTGGGGCCCTCCACGATGCGAATCACGGTTGAACGGCCACCTTGGGGCACGATGGCCTCTTCGGGGATCACCAAAGCATCATCTCGCTCACCAAACACCGCATTGACTCGCGCAAACATACCAGGGCGCAACTGCATTTGACGGTTGTCGATACAACCGCGCACGCCCACTGAGCGGCCATTGGCATCGATCAGTGGATCAATAGCTTGAATGACGGCAATGAATTTACGACCAGGCAAAGCGTCCATGGTCACTTGTGCTTTTTGCCCAGGTTTAACTTTGGCCTGGAAACGCTCTGCCAATCGGAAATCCAGCAAGACAGCTTCAATGTCCTCGATGTTGACCATGTCGGTGCCATCTTTCAAATAGTCACCTACGTTAATTTGACGCAAGCCTGCAGTGCCATCAAATGGGGCAAGCACTTTCAAACGTTGAAGCGTGGCTTGAGCCAATGCCAATTTAGCTTGTCCCACTTGAAGCGCTGCATCGGATTCATCCAAAGAACGTTTGCTGATGAAGTTTTGTGAGACCAGCTCTTGATTTCGAGTGTGGTTGGCTTGGGCAATCGACAACTCAGCTTTGGCCTGAGCCAGTTGGGCAGCCGGCAGTTGATCGTCAAACTGGACCAAAATCTGTCCCTTTTTAACTTTTTGCCCGTCTTTGAAAAGCACCTGACTGACACGTCCACCCACCTCGGGTCGCAACATCACACCCTGAAATGAACGCAAGCTACCCACCGACTGGGTCTCGTCAACCAACATGGCTTTTTCAACCTTGGCAACCTCTACTGCAGGTGGTCTTTGGGGCGCACCTCCAGATGTGCCGCTCGCCGCGGGGGCAGGTTGAGCCGGACCAGCAGGAGCGTTAGCAACAGGAGAAACCTCTGCTTTCGGCCCTGCTGGTTTATTTTGAAGCCACCATGCCGCACCCACAGCAAGGGCTAGACCAACGAGCGCAATCGCGAGATAAGGTTTTTTAAAAGACATCAATGAATCCGAAGAGTACCTAAAACAGTTTGGAAATGTAACAGTTGTTGGCATTCTCTGTACTGGCAAAAACCGCAAGGCATCCCAACTCAAACTCTTGCTTTACGGCTCCTTTACAAAATTTGACCTTAGAGGCTTCTTACTTGAGGTGCTAGCCCCTGCCAAGAACCTTGTCGACGCCTAAGTTGGCCAAGGCATCTGCCCTTTCATTGCCAGGATCACCGGCGTGCCCCTTAACCCATCGCCACTCAATTTGATGTTCCGAATTTGAAACCAAGAGGTCTAATTTCTGCCATAAATCTGCATTTTTAACGGGTTGCTTGGCGGCAGTTCGCCATCCCTTGGCTTTCCAGCCATGAATCCACTCGGTAATGCCCTTTCGAACATATTCACTGTCCAGAAAAAGAGTGACCTTGCAGGGCCGCTTTAAGGCGATCAAGGCTTCAATGACCGCCGTCAGCTCCATCCGGTTGTTGGTGGTGTCTAGCTCACCCCCAAATATTTCTCGAACATGTTCGGCCGATCGCATCAGTGCACCCCAGCCCCCTGGCCCTGGATTGCCTTTGCAAGCGCCATCCGTGTGGATTTCAACGTGATTCACATTCACTCTTTCTTTGGGCGCCAGCGTCGCCTTGAATTTTGTTTTCTCGCCGAGCTAGCGTGACAGCCGCTTTGGTTTGATGTCTGCGTTGCTTCCAAGTTGCGCCCAATATACGTCCGCCCTGAACCTTTTTCACAGCCACAATGACGTAGGCCCCGCCCAAAATGGGCCACCAGTTAGCACCCAATTTGTCGATGAAAGCCCATCGATCAAACCATTGAGGTTTGTCGAGTGCTGGTCGCCAACAGCCAAATTGACTTAACTTGACCTCAAAGCCTAGCAGTCTGAGCCAGTCTCTTAAACGCCAATAGCCAATCAACTCTTCGCAAGCGGGTGAGCTTAAGCCCTTAAAACCCCAGCGCCGATACCATTGAGCTCGCTTGTGGCGCCAACCCCATAGGCTGGTCGGGTTAAGCCCCGTAATGATCAAATGACCCTCAGGTACCAAGACCCTCTCTGCCTCGCGCAAACTGGCATGGGGGTCCAAACTCAACTCCAAACTGTGCGGCATGACCAAAAGATCCAAACTGTCAGCTTTAAATGGCAGTGCAATGCTGTGGGCTGCAAAATGAAAATCTTGCCCTTCAGGCAATACATTGGTTTCTGAAAGGGCCAGCCACTGATGTGGCATTCGATTGGCTCGCAAACCGTTTAACTCAGGCATGCCCAGTTGAATGGCGTGGTAGCCAAAGATATCTGCCACTAAATCGTCTATCTGAGATTGCTCCCAGTGCAACAAAAAAGACCCTGCTGGCGTTTCTAGCCACTGACGCCAATCTTGCGCCATGGATGTGGTTTCTATAATAGGAGGATTCATGAACCTAATACCTCTGCCCGCATTCTCCGATAATTACATTTGGCTATTGCAACACCAAGGCCTTGCATTGGTTGTTGATCCAGGTGATTCAGCGCCCGTTAGTAAATGGTTGGCTGAAAACAATCACAAGCTAGACTGTATTTTAGTCACGCATCACCATGGCGATCATACGGGGGGCGTGGCGAAACTTCAGCACGATTGGGGCGTCAAGGTTTATGGCCCCGCTCACGAAAAATTGCCCTTCACATATCAAGCCTTAGAACACGGTCACGCATTCAGCTGGCTGGGCTTGAATTTTCAAACACTGGATGTGCCGGGTCATACTGCGGGACACATTGCCTATTTCGCAGAGCCAGAAGGACAAGAACCGCTGCTGTTTTGTGGCGACACGCTTTTTTCAGGTGGCTGTGGTCGCCTGTTTGAGGGTACTGCAGAACAGATGCTCCGCTCTTTAGATCGGCTGGCCGCACTGCCTGGCACGTCGCGCGTGTGTTGCGCACACGAGTACACACTGAGCAATTTGAAATTTGCCAGCGCGGTAGAACCACAGAATTTAAATCTTCAAACGTATGCACTACATTGCAAAGACCTGAGATCTCAAAATTTACCAACCTTGCCGGCCAATCTTGCGAACGAATTGAAAATCAACCCCTTTTTGAGAACCCGCGCACCTGCGGTTATCAGTGCAGTTAAAAAGTTTGCGCCCCAAGTAAAAGACAATGAAGCAGATATTTTTGCCCATCTGCGACTCTGGAAAAACGACTACAAATGAACCATCACACAACGGTCTACAGCCTGAAGATGAAGCTAGGACTTTGTCTTGCCCTGTTTTTGACAGGCTGCGCCAATGTCCAGAAACAAGCTGAAATCAGTCCCATCGATGTCAGCCCCGCCGTGGAAGCAAAGGCAGCATCAGCGACACCCACTCCTACGCCACCACCGCCTCAAGTGCTTGCGCCCTTTCAGGCGCCACCCGTCAAGGCCAAATTGGACGATGTCAGCGAGCCCCCTGCTGACATTTGGGTGCGCATTCGCCAAGGCTTTGCAATGCCCGATCTGGACAATGATCTGGTGAAAGACCGCGAAGCTTGGTACGCAGCGCGTCCCGACTACATGGTCAGAATGACAGAGCGTTCAAGGAAATATATGTTTCATATTGTTGAGGAGCTTGAACGCAGAAACATGCCCACAGAGTTGGCCTTGTTGCCCTTCATCGAATCGGCCTTTAACCCTGAAGCGGTCTCTTCGGCCAAAGCAGCAGGCATGTGGCAATTCATGCCTGCCACTGGCAAATACTTCGATTTGAAACAAAACATTTTCAGGGACGAAAGACGCGACGTGATTGAGTCGACTCGCGCTGCCCTTGACTATTTACAAAAACTTTATGGCATGTTTGGCGATTGGCACTTGGCTTTGGCCGCCTACAACTGGGGCGAAGGCAATGTGGGTCGCGCATTGGCCAAAAACAAAGCAGCCGGTTTAGGTCTGAGCTATTCCGAATTGAAGATGCCCAACGAAACACGCTACTACGTGCCTAAGTTGCAAGCCGTTAAAAACATCATTTCGCAACCCCAAATTTTTAACGCGCGATTGCCTTTCATTCAGAACCACCCTTATTTCAAATCTGTCAGTATCACGCGAGACATCGATGTGAAATTGGCCGCCAATTTTGCAGGCGTCACCATGGAAGACTTCAAAGCCTTGAATCCCTCCATGAGCAGGCCCGTTATTTTGGCTGCAGGAACACCTGAAATTTTACTGCCATGGGACAACGCGGCACGATTCCAACGTCGCCTAGAAGAGCATACCCAAAAGCAGTTGGCCAGTTGGACGGCATGGGCTGTACCCAAAACCATGAAGGTTTCTGAAGCCAGCAAATTGGTCAAAATGAGCGAAGCCGAACTTCGATCAGTGAATCAAATTCCGAACGGAATGCAAGTCAAACAAGGCTCCACCTTATTGGTTGCTAGGCAAGGCTCGCTTGACGCTGATGTGACTGAACACTTGGCAGACAACGCCACACTTTCATTTGCACCCGAAATTGTCTTGCGCCGCATTATGGTGAAAGTTCAAAAAGGTGACACTTTGGCCACGCTGGCAAACCGTCATGACGTGACACCTGTGAACATTGCTGCGTGGAACAAATTGAGAATACCCGTGGCGCTCAAGCCAGGGCAATCCATTGCTATTTTGGTACCCACCACAGCCAGCTCACGAGGCAGCAAAAACTCATTGAAAAAAGCGGGCGTTCAAAGTGGTGCAAAGGCCTCCTCAAATTCATCCAGCAAGACCAAGTCTAAGCAAAAATCTAAACAAACTAGCACCCAAAGTGGCAAGGCCAGCGCCAAAAATCCTTGATTCAGATGTTGAATTTGCGTTTTGCAAGCAACGCAAATTCGTTGGTGTAGCTTTTGCCTAAGGTGGTCCAATTTGCGCGATCTGTGGTCACCCGATTGGCCCTAGCGCGCCAAGCAGTTTGCAAGGACTCGGTGGAGAACATGCCATCCAAACTGTAGGTGTCGCGCACTTTTTCTAACGCACCCAAATAGATGGCGCGATCGCCCATCAAATGGGAAGAAGGTACCAATTTGAGAATATCGGATGGCCCTGCCGTCTTAAGCCATTGCAGCGCTCTAACGACACCCTTGGTCAAGGTGAGGGCCACCTCTGAGCGTTTTTGTAAAAACTCTGCTTTGCCAAATAAACATGCACCCAGCATAGGGCCGCCAAACATTCTTTGAGAACTGAGCAAGCTTGCACTTTCTGCCAAAAGACGCACTTCATTTTTTTGCTCCAAGTAATGCACGGTGGGATCGACATGGCACAAAGCGTCAATGGTGCCTGCTCTCAAAGCTTCAATCACATTAGCCGTACTGGCGCCCACCTCAATGAATTGAATGCTCTCGGCGTCAACATTGGCCTTCAGCATCCATTGTTGTGCAAACCAATGCGTACCAGATCCCAAAGAAGAAACACCTAGCTTGAAGGATTTCAGATCGGCCAATGATTTCATGGCATTGGCTTTGCGAGTGGACAAACCCAAACTCATTTGAGGGGCCCGACCCTGTAAGACAAAGGCGCGGTAATTTAAACCACGCGCTTGCAAATCGAGCGCATGTTCAAACGCACCAGCAACCACATCGGCTTGACCATTGACGGCCATCTGCACTGCTTGAAGCCCAGACTCGCAATCTAGCCAATCGATTTGCAAATTTTCATTTTTAAACATACCCAGTTGGTCGGCCAGGACCAGAGGCAAGTGATAAAGACTGCTTTTGGCAGCCAGTGCAATGCTGACCCTTTGAGGTAAAGAGATGGCTTGTGTCGAAACAGGCGCGAGCAAAAAACCAGCCAAGCCCAAGGCTGTCAATTCACGCCGCCGAATCCTGTAAACCACGCCAATACCTCTTGAATATTTCCGATTGAATATTCATTCAGCATACAAAGGTACCGATGCAAACGCATCGGGAAACATCCCAAGCGGGTAATTACGTAATGAAGAACACTGATGACAAAGCTTGCGCCTTAAGCACATTGCTTCACAACGTGGTCAACGCCGATCAGCCAATGCATGGGCGATGGTGCCCAAATCAACGTATTCAAGTTCACTTCCAGCAGGTACACCTCTGGCCAGGCGCGTGACTCTCAACCCCCGCTTCTTCAACATTTCTGCAATCACGTGGGCTGTGGCCTCACCTTCCCCCGTGAAATTGGTGGCCAGAATAACTTCTTGCACAAGACCGTCATTGCAACGCTCAGACAGTTTGGCAAAACCCAAATCGTGGGGGCCAACGCCGTCAAGAGGGCTGAGTTTACCCATAAGGACAAAGTACAGGCCTTTGAAAGTCGAAGTTCTCTCAATTGCCGCTTGGTCTGCAGGCGTTTCCACCACACACAGCTGCGCTCTATCGCGTTCAGTGTCAGAACACATGCTGCAAACATTTGTTTCAGTGAGTGTGTGACATGTAGCGCAATGCTTGACGTTGTCGCAGGCGTGTTCTAAAGCTTGAGCCAAAAGCAGCGCTGCGCCGCGTTCATGCTGCATCAAATGAAAGGCCATCCGAGATGCAGACTTTGCGCCAACGCCCGGCAAAACCCGCAACGCTTGAATGAGCGCGTCTAAAGCATGGGCACTGGGTTTTTGCATGGCTTGAAGGAGAATTAAAAGGGCAACTTCATGCCTGGGGGCAGGCCTGCTGTTAACTTGCCCATTTTTTGTTGTGACACTTCCTCTGCTTGTCGAACAGCATCGTTGAAAGCTGCTGCGACCAAGTCTTCTAACAAGTCCTTGTCATCTGCCAACAAAGAAGGGTCGATTGTGACGCGCTTGACAGCATGTTTGCATGTCATCACCACTTTGACCAAGCCACTGCCAGAGGCGCCTTCTACTTCGACAAAAGCCAGTTCGTCTTGGGCTTTTTTCAAATTGTCTTGCATGGCTTGAGCCTGCTTCATCAAGCCGGCAAGTTGACCTTTGTTGAACATGGTTTTCCTTCTGTGAAAATTAAGAGATGAGTTTGAGGGTGCCGGGCACTATTTTGGCGCCAAAATTTTGAACCATTGCTTGAACCAAAGGGTCAGCATGAATCAAATCCTCAGCTGCCTTTTGTTTTTCAGCCAAATCGGCAGCATTGCGCTGTGCAGGTGAATCGGACACCTTACCAATTTCAACCACAAGTTTGACCGCAAAACCTGCTGCATTCAAGGCAGTTTGTAATCGATCTCGCGCTGAGCCTTGGTTTAAGGATTCGCTTTCGATTCTCAAATGCCATTGATCGGTATCGCGCGCTATCAATTGCGACTGCAATGCCAACTCACGAACCAAAGCCGACACGGCTTCAGATGCAACCAGTTGTCGGACGGTTTGAGTCCAAAAATCACCTTCCTGTGTGGCAACCAACACTTTAGGTGCTGTTCTTTCAGAAGGTTCACTGGCTTGTCGTACAGGCAGATTCTTAACTTGAATGGGTGCTGCGATGACATCTGACACAGGCATCTCGGTGGCAGGCATTGCAACGACAGGGGGTAAATACTCGTGCTGGGTTTGCACTGAACTAGATGGCGCTGTCGTTAGAGTTTTTTTTTGAGCCTCAGGCGCGATGGCCTGTTGAACTGGATGAACTTTGGGTTTGAACGCCAGCAACCTGAGCAAGACCATGGTGAGTGCAGCATACTCATCAGGCGCCAAGCCCAAATCTGAGCGGCCATGCAAACACAAACTGTAGAGCAACTGCGTTTCATCGGCGGGCATGGCCTTGGACAATCGCAACATTTCTTGGTGATCAGGATCGTCCGATTCGGCGGCCGCACTTGGTACAGCTTGCAACACAGCCATTCGTTGTAAAACCATGGACATGTCTTCCAAGGCCGAGGCTGCTGACAAGCCGTTCAGTCGCAGGCCTTCAGAAATTCCAACAACCGCAGCACCATCGCCCCGCGCAAGGGCATCAATGAGGCCCATGACATGGCTGCGATCGACACTTCCCAGCATCAAACGCACAGTCGCCTCTTGCAATTGGCCGCTCCCAAATGCAATGGCTTGATCGGCCAGACTCAAGGCATCTCGCATGGATCCTCTGGCAGCTCTGGCCAATAATTTGAGGGCCGTTGGTTCTGCGGGTAAGTTTTCTTGCGCCAAGACCTTTGTGAGGTGTTCAAAAACTGTTTCTGGCGCCATGGGTCGCAAGTTAAATTGCAGGCAACGAGACAAAACAGTCACTGGAACTTTTTGCGGATCGGTGGTGGCCAAAACAAACTTCAAATACTCTGGTGGTTCTTCCAAAGTTTTTAACATGGCATTGAAAGCCGTGTTGGTCAACATGTGAACCTCGTCAATCATGAAAACTTTGAAGCGTCCTTGAACGGGTTTGTAGACCGCCTGTTCTAGCAAGCTTTGAACTTCATCGACACCCCGATTGGAAGCGGCATCGAGCTCTGTGTAGTCGACAAACCGGCCTGAATCAATGTCACGACAGGCCTGGCACACGCCACAAGGCTCGGCAGTGATACCGCCCTGCCCATCGATGCCCTGACAATTTAGTGACTTGGCCAAAATACGAGAGACCGTGGTCTTTCCCACACCCCGCGTGCCCGTGAACAAGTAGGCGTGGTGCAACCTTTGTTGCACCAGGGCATTGGTCAGGGCTTGCACGACGTGCTCCTGCCCCACCATTTCAGTGAAGTTGCGAGGACGGTATTTACGTGCCAGGACGAGATAAGACATGTGGAGATTCTATCGGTGTCTTACAATAGCCCCCGACGGGCCTTCCCGCATGGTAAAGCGGCCAACCGAGTCAGGTGGGGAACCAAGCAGCTCTAACTGCAGAGCCAGTGCCGGGGTCAAGGCTCGTCACCTTTCATTTGTGCGTGCAAAGCTTTAGCAGCTTTCACCCCAGTCGCCATACATGCTGTCAGCAAATAGCCACCCGTTGGTGCCTCCCAATCTAACATTTCTCCTGCGCAAAAAACCCCTGGCAAAGCCTTGGTTTGCAAGCCTAAATCTAGCCCTTCCCACGCCACACCCCCAGCCGTGCTGATAGCCTCGTCCATGGGTCTGGGGCTTGTGAGCTTGATTGGCAAGCCCTTGATGGCCAAGCCCAATTGCGCAGAGTTTTGCAAAATATGGGGCGGCAACAACTCATTCAACAGTGCCATTTTGATGCCCTCTATGCCCAATCTTCCCTTAAGGTGAGAGGACAAGCTGCGAGAACCCCTTGGGTGCGAAACCTCTTGAATCACCCTTTCAAGGGTCCAGTCGGGCATTAAATCCAATTTCATTTCAGCCATCCCATGCGCTTGAATGGCCTTGCGCAGATCTGCTGAGGCGGCATAAATCAAACTGCCTTCCACTCCATAGCTGCTGGCCACAAACTCACCTTGCCGTTGAATGACATGGCCTTTGGCATGGCGCCATTCAATGGCGACCGACTTCAAAGGCTGTCCCGCAAAGCGCGCCAAGAAAAACGGCGTCCAACCATGGCCCTCTCTGCCAGCAACGTGAAAACCGCAATTTGAGGGCATCAAAGGGCTCACAGGAACGCCCGCCGCATGCAGCCAGGGTGCCCAAGCACCGTCAGAGCCCAGCCTGGCCCAACTTCCACCCCCAAGCGCCATGACCACGGCTTGGGCGTTGATTTTGCGCAACTCAAGGTCTGGTGAGGCAAGATGTCGGACTTCGAAACTTAATTCAGTTGTGTGCGCGTTGAGAGTATCTGGGGGCACCGCTTTTAAGCCCGTTAAACGATGACGCATGTGAAACTCAACCGGTGCACCAAGTTTAGGATGCCGCAAACGATGTAGCCAAGCTCGCAACAAAGGGGCTGCTTTCATTTCTTGAGGGAAAACACGCCCGGAGCTACCAACAAAGGTTTCAATGCCCAAAGCCTGAGTCCATGCTCTCAATTGGTCTGGGCCCCAATCACTCAAAATAGGTTCCAACTGCGGGGAGTGTTCGTCATAGCGATTGACAAAGTGCGTTAAGGCTTCTGAGTGCGTCAAGTTCAAGCCACCCCGGCCGGCCAACAAAAACTTTCGACCCACCGAAGGCATGGCATCAAAAAGGTGTACTGAATGACCTAGCTCCGACAATACCTGAGCAGCCATGAGGCCTGCAGGCCCGCCACCAATGACCGCCACCGGCACCGCCATGGGCGTGGAAGAGGGGCTCGCAAGCTTGTCCATGATGTGATAACTGAAAAAGGATGACCCGTTGAATGAGCAGCTTGAAGTGTTTCTGTCAAAATACAGGAAGTTTACAAAGACGATTAAGCTGAAATTTCAATCTCAACAAGGAACAGGCCATGGCCAGCGATTTGATCAAACACACAACCGACGCCACTTTTGACACTGATGTGCTGAAAGCCGACAAGCCAGTCATCGTTGATTTTTGGGCTGAATGGTGCGGCCCTTGCAAGATGATTGCCCCCATTTTGGACGAAGTTGCAACAAGCTACGAAGGTAAGTTGCAAATCACCAAAATGAATGTCGATGAAAACCGCGACATTCCCGCCAAATTTGGCATACGGGGAATACCCACATTGATGGTCTTCAAAGACGGTCAATTGGCCGCTACCAAAGTAGGCGCCATGAGCAAATTGCAGTTAACCGCCTTCATTGACCAACAATTGGCTTAATAGAAAAGCGCCCTTCAAAGGCGCTTTCTACAGCCAACCTGTGTACCAAGCCCTTTTGGGGCGACACCCCCCTTGCGGCTCTTCAAAAAATCCTGTCATAATCCGCTTCGTTGAATCCCAAAAAGGTTTCAGCACAGTTTCAAGATAGAAACTTACGAAAGCCCATAGCGTCTGCTAGCCCCCTTGTGACGCATCTTCCCAGCTTTGGTTTCTAGACGTTTGAAATTTCGGCTTATTTCCTCCCCCTGATTTTTTTGACATCAACCCATGAGGGTTGCTTTACGCAGGTAAATCCATGCACTTAAATGAACTCAAGGCACTGCATGTGTCTGAAGTCCTCAAGCAAGCCGACGAGCTTGAAATTGAAAACACAGGCCGCATG
>CANNNB010000046.1 GCA_947505995.1 Comamonadaceae bacterium | reverse complement strand
CACCATGGCTGCCAGCTAAATCACACAGAAATAACAAGGATTGATCATGGGAAAAATCACTGGTTTCATGGAATTTGAGCGACTCGAAGAGGGCTACAAGCCTGTGAATGAGCGCGTCAAAAACTACAAAGAATTCGTCATCGGTTTGGACGATGCACAAGCCAAATCGCAAAGCGCTCGCTGCATGGACTGCGGCACACCGTTTTGTAACAGCGGTTGCCCGGTTAACAACATCATTCCGGACTTCAACGAATTGGTGTTCCAAGGCGATTGGAAAAACGCGATTGAAGTGCTGCACAGCACCAACAATTTTCCAGAATTCACGGGTCGTATTTGCCCTGCACCTTGCGAGGCCGCTTGCACTTTGAATGTGGCCGACGATGCCGTCGGTATCAAGTCGATCGAGCACGCCATCATTGACCGTGCTTGGCAAGAAGGCTGGGTCAAACCCCGCCCAGCCACCCACAAGACAGGCAAAAAAGTGGCCGTGGTGGGCTCAGGCCCTGCAGGCATGGCGGCAGCTCAGCAACTGGCCCGCGCCGGTCACGACGTCACTTTGTTTGAAAAGAACGACCGCATTGGTGGCTTGCTGCGCTATGGTATTCCCGATTTCAAAATGGAAAAGTCACACATCGACCGCCGCGCAGAGCAGTTGGTGGCCGAAGGCGTGACCCTTAAAACTGGCGTCATGGTGGGTCATTTGCCCGAAGGCTCCAAAGTGACCAACTGGTCCAAAGAAACCATCAGCCCCGAGCAACTGCAGAAAGAGTTTGACGCTGTGTTGTTGGCCGGTGGCTCTGAGCAATCGCGCGACTTGAATGTCCCTGGCCGTGATTTGTCGGGCATTCACTTCGCTATGGAATTCTTGCCACAGCAAAATAAAGTGAACGCTGGCGACAAGTTCAAAGACCAATTGCGTGCGGATGGCAAACACGTCATCGTGATTGGTGGTGGCGACACCGGCAGCGATTGTGTGGGCACTTCAAACCGCCATGGCGCCAAGAGCGTGACCCAGTTTGAAGTGATGCCGCAACCGCCCGAGGAGGAAAACCGTCCTTTGACATGGCCCTATTGGCCTTTGAAGATGCGCACCAGCTCAAGCCATGAAGAGGGCTGCAGCCGAGAGTTTGCCATTTCTACCCAAGAATTTGTGGGCGAAAAAGGCAAAGTCACAGGTTTGAAAACAGTCGAAGTTGAATTCAAAGACGGTAAGTTGGTCAACGTGCCGGGCACCGAAAAAACGTACCCCGCCGACATGGTTTTCTTGGCCATGGGCTTTGTCAACCCGGTCACCACCATCTTGGATGCGTTTGGTGTGGACAAAGACAACCGCGGCAATGCCAAAGCCAGCACCGAGTTCACAGGCGGCTATGCCACCAACGTGGCCAAGGTTTTTGCGGCTGGCGACATGCGCCGCGGTCAATCCTTGGTGGTTTGGGCCATCCGTGAAGGCCGCCAAGCTGCCCGCGCTGTTGATGAATTCTTAATGGGAACCAGCGACTTACCCCGTTAAAATGTCTGCAGACAGGCAGTTGTGTGAATTTCCCAAGGTTTACACAAGCTTCACCTGAACGCCTTATCCTTCAAAAGCCGGCGACCCCGGCTTTTGTTTTTTCCACACATGACATTGCCCAACTCTCCACTGCTGGTTGAACTGAAAAACCTTAGCTTCGGCTACGGGGATCGCTTGATCTTGAACGACATCTCATTTGGTATTCCCCGAGGCAAAGTCACGGCCCTGATGGGCGTATCGGGTGGTGGCAAAACCACGGTACTGCGTTTAATTGGCGGTCAATACCGCGCGCTCAATGGGCAACTCACATTCGATGGTCAAGATGTGGGGCAGATGAACACCGAAAAACTCTATGCAGCTCGCAGGCGCATGGGCATGTTGTTTCAGTTTGGCGCGTTGTTCACCGACATGAATGTCTTTGACAACGTGGCGTTCCCCTTGCGAGAACACACAAAAATGTCTGAGTCCATGGTGCGAGACATTGTTTTGATGAAGCTCGATGCTGTCGGCTTGCGGGGTGCTAGAAACTTAAAGCCTTCCGAAATTTCGGGGGGTATGGGCCGACGCGTCGCATTGGCCCGCGCCATTGCTTTAGATCCTGACCTCATGATGTACGACGAACCCTTTGCTGGCCTCGATCCCATTTCATTGGGCACGGCAGCTAGGCTCATTCGCAGGTTGAACGACAGCTTGGGCATCACCAGTGTGGTGGTGTCTCACGATGTTGACGAAACATTTCAAATTGCGGATCATGTGGTGGTCTTGGCAAATGGCAAAGTTGCGGCACAAGGCACGCCCGATTTGCTCAGACAAACTTCGGATCCGCTTATCCACCAATTTGTAAATGGTCTCAGTGACGGGCCCGTCCATTTTCATTATCCAGCCACCCCCATCTCTGAAGATTTTGGGGGTGTTTCCGCATGAACTTTTTACACCCCGCTGAACTTGGCTATGCATTCCGTCAAAAGTTGGCGGATTGGGGTTACGGTGCGCGTTTATTCGCTCAATTGGCCTTGATGTCGGGTGCTTGTTTAAAGCGTTTTGGACTGGTTCGCGATCAGGTGCACTTTTTGGGCAATTACTCTTTGGCCATCATTACTGTTTCGGGTCTTTTTGTCGGATTTGTTTTGGGCTTGCAGGGCTACTACACTTTGCAGCGCTATGGCGCATCCGATGCACTTGGATTGTTGGTGGCATTGAGCCTGGTGCGTGAACTGGGCCCCGTGGTGGCAGCCCTGTTATTTGCAGGCAGAGCCGGCGCGTCTATTACCGCTGAGATTGGGTTGATGCGTGCTGGCGAGCAGTTGACTGCTTTGGAGATGATGGCCGTTGATCCAAAGTTGCGAATTTTAGCGCCACGTTTGTGGGGCGGCATCATTGCCTTGCCTTTGCTCACAGCTGTTTTCAGTGCTGTCGGTATATTGGGCGGTTATGTGGTGGGTGTCTTGCTTATTGGCGTGGACGCAGGCTCTTTTTGGAGCCAAATGCAAAGCGGCGTCGACGTTTTCAAGGACGTCGGCAATGGCATGATCAAAAGCGTCGTGTTTGGCGTGGCAGTCACCTTCATTGCCTTGCTGCAAGGTTATGTGGCTCAGCCCACCCCCGATGGGGTGGCTTCCGCGACCACCCGGAGTGTGGTGATATCTTCGTTGTCTGTTTTAGGACTGGACTTCATCCTCACTGTGATGATGTTCAGCATTTAAGGAGGACGTGATGCAACGTTCAAAAAATGATGTGTGGGTCGGATTGTTTCTCTTAATTGGCTTGGTGGCAGTGCTATTTTTAGCGCTTAAATCGGCCAATTTGTTGCAATACAGTTGGGCTAAAAATTACACTGTGACCGCTAAGTTTGACAATATTGGAGGCCTTAAAAATGGCGCAGCCGTCAAAAGTGCTGGCGTGGTGGTCGGCCGGGTTGAGGACATTCAATTTGACGGCGAAAGCTTTCAAGCCAAGGTCAGCTTGGCTTTGAAAAACCAATTCGCTTTTCCCAAAGACAGTTCTTTGAAAATTCTCACCAGTGGCTTGCTGGGTGAACAGTACGTGGGCATTGTGGCCGGCGCCGATGAAAAGAACCTAGAGGCAGGTGACAACATTGGATCCACCCAATCGGCGGTAGTCTTGGAAAATTTAATCAGTCAATTTTTGTACAGCAAAGCGGCTGATCCTGCGGCACCTTCGACAGGCAGTAAATGATCAAAGTGTGCTGGCGCTGGCGCCTTGTTCTTTTGATTGCAGCAACATGGCTGCTGCAAGGGTGTGCGTCACTGAAAGGACCAGATCCAACGGATCCTCTTGAGCCTTTGAACCGAAAAGTGACGGTCTTCAACGACTTGGCCGATGATGTGGTGCTGCGTCCGGTTGCGGTTATTTACGGCCAAGTGTTGCCAACGGTGGTTCGCAAAGGCATTAGCAATTTCTTCAGCAATCAAAGCGATGTGATGTCATTCTTCAATAGCCTGGCGCAATTGAAAATAGAAGCCGCTTCCAAAAATGCCATGCGCGTGGGCATCAACACAACCCTGGGCTTGGGGGGCATCATTGATTGGGCCACCGAATTGAAGATTGACAAACACAAAGAAGACTTTGGTCAAACCATGGCGTTTTGGGGTGTTTCCTCTGGCCCATATGTGGTTTTGCCATTCTTTGGACCTTCTACCATTCGCGACAGTCTGGGGCTTTACATCGATGCCAAAACCGATGTCAGCCAACAATTGGCAGACACTGCCGCGCGAAATACCCTCACCTTGTTGCGCCTAACAGACAAGCGGGAGCGCTATTTGGCCTTGTCTGACGCTGTCAAACAAGCGTCATTAGACCCTTATACATTCACACGTGATGCCTTTTTGCAAAAGCGTTTGAACGATATTTACGATGGCAATCCGCCCATGATCGACGACTATGAAGATCCAGACAAGCCAGCGCCTATGTTGGCCCCTAATCAGCCTGTTGTCAGACCCAATCAGGAGCCGCCAAAGCCTTAAAAGCCTTGGGTACATGAAGAATTGAGCTTGGTGCTTTAATCAACTTTTTCGAAGCTCGCGCGTTAAAGAGTCAAACGCTCTTTATGATCTCACCTTATGAATCGCAAATTTTTCACTTTTTTATGGCCCTTGATTTGGGCTTTGGGCTTCTCCCTCAGCTCAGGTGTTGCTCTGGCAGCAGATGAGGCCCCAGATGCATTTGTCAAGCGCATCTCCAATGAAACCTTGGATGCGGTGCGCACCGACAAAAGCATCAAGGGCGGCGATATCAACAAGATCATGCAATTGGTCGACAGCAAGTTGATGCAGCATGTCAATTTTCGCCGCATGACCGCTTTAGCCACCGGCCCGGGCTGGCGCAAGGCCACGCCAGAGCAACAAGATCGCTTGCAAGAAGAGTTTAAGTTGTTGCTCATTCGCACCTATTCTGGCGCGCTTAGCCAAATCAATGACCAGGTCATTGAGGTCAAGCCTTTGCGCGGCGCAACCGATGACAAAAACCTGGTGGTTCAAACCGAAGTGCGAGGCCGAGCTGAACCCATACAGCTTGACTATCGCCTTGAAAAAACACCTGGTGAAGGTGCTGGCTGGAAAATTTTCGACCTCAATGTCATGGGCATTTGGTTGGTTGAAAACTACCGCTCACAATTCTCCAAAGAAATCAATGCGGGTGGTGTAGATGGTTTAATCAAGAGCCTGTCAGATCGCAATAAATCGAATGCTAAAAAAGCCTAATTCAGCGGCTCATTCAGCCCCGCATGCATGTCCACAGCTCTCTTAACTTTGCCCTCCGATTTGCGCCATGGCAATGCTGCCTCCAGCTTGGCCAAGTTGCAGGTGCAAATCCGCAACAGCTCCGATGCAGAGGTCGAGATCCAAGCCGGGCAATTGACAGATTTTGATTCTTCGGCACTTGCGGTGCTCTTGGGATGCCGCCGAGAAGCCGAAAGTTTGTCAAAAACTTTGAAATTCAAGCAATTCCCACCCAAATTACGCGAATTGGCCCTGCTCTATGGTGTGTCAGAGCTGTTGGTCGAAAGCGCATGACCATAAAATAAGGGGCTCATGCCCGCTATCTCTTTTCAATCCGTATCCAAAACTTACCCTGCCAAAAATCCTGGCAGCCAGCCTTTCACAGCACTCAACAAGGTGAGCTTTGACATTGCTGAGGGTGAGTTTTTTGGCCTACTCGGCCCCAATGGTGCCGGCAAAACCACCCTCATCAGCATTCTGGCGGGCCTGACCAAGGCCACAGACGGACGCGTCATGGTTCATGGCAACGATGTTCAAGTGAATTACGCTCAAACGCGGCGCATGTTGGGCGTTGTGCCCCAAGAGTTGGTTTTCGACCCCTTCTTCACTGTTCGCGAAGCCTTGCGCTTTCAATCAGGATACTTTGGGGTTCAAAAAAATGATGCTTGGATTGATGAGTTGCTGGACAACTTAGGCCTCCTAGACAAAGCCAATTCCAACATGCGTCAGCTCTCCGGTGGTATGAAAAGGCGTGTCTTGGTGGCGCAAGCTTTGGTTCACAAGCCACGGGTCATTGTGCTGGACGAGCCCACTGCCGGAGTTGATGTCGAACTCAGACAAACTCTGTGGCAATTCATTGCCAAGTTAAACCGAGAAGGTCATACCGTTTTGCTCACCACGCATTATTTGGAAGAAGCAGAAGCGCTGTGCAGCCGTTTGGCCATGCTCAAACAAGGGCGAGTGTTGGCTTTGGCCAGCACCTCTGAGTTGTTGAAATCGGCTTCTAGCAATGTGTTGCGGTTCAAAATAGACGGTCAATTGCCCCTTGAGTTGGCGGCCAAAGCGCGCGTCACAGGTCGCATTGTTCAGTTTCCTGCACACGATGCGGTTGAAATTGAAAGCTACTTGGCGGCGGTTCGCCAAGCCGGCTTGGTTGCTGAGGATGTTGAAATCCGCAAGGCCGATTTGGAAGATGTTTTTTTAGATGTGATGGCCGAGGGCAAATCATGAGCGGCTGGCGCATGTTGTTGTACAAAGAGGTGTTGCGCTTTTGGAAGGTTGCCTTCCAAACCATTGCTGCACCTGTTTTGACCTCGGTCTTGTACATGATGATTTTTGGCCATGTCTTAGAGGACCATGTGAAGGTGTATGACAACGTGCCCTACACGGCGTTTTTGTTGCCCGGCCTGATCATGATGAGTGTCTTGCAAAATGCCTTCGCCAACAGCTCATCCAGTTTGGTTCAAAGTAAAATCATGGGCAACATTGTGTTCTTGTTGCTCACACCCCTGTCGCACTGGCATTGGTTTGTGGCCTATGTGGGGTCATCGATGTTGCGCGGTTTGGCGATTGGCTTTGGTGTCTTTGCCGTCACGGTGTGGTTTGCGCCTTTGCAGTACCATGCGCCTGTTTGGATTTTGGTTTTTGCCATATTGTGTGCCGGCTTATTGGGTGCTTTGGGTTTGGTTGCGGGTCTTTGGTCCGAGAAATTTGACCAAATGGCTGCTTTTCAAAGTTTTGTAATCATGCCCATGACCTTCTTGTCAGGCGTTTTTTACTCCATTCATTCGTTGCCGCCATTTTGGCAAGGCCTGAGTCACTTAAACCCTTTCTTCTACATGATTGATGGTTTTAGATACGGCTTTTTTGGTCAAAGCGATGTTTCGCCTTGGACCAGCTTGGCGGTCGTTTCTGTGGCCATGTTGGCTGTCAGTACCTTGGCCATCCAATTGCTGAAATCAGGCTACAAAATCAGAGGCTGACGACATCTTCTTGAACTGAAAAAAATGACTGCAGAACAAATTCAAACCATGATTGCCGCTGGGCTTGCATGCCAACACCTCACCGTCGATGGTGATGGCCGCCATTGGCAAGCTGTGGTGGTATCCGCCCAATTTGAAGGTCTGCGCCTCATTGCGCGCCATCAAAAGGTATACGCTACTTTGGGCAACAAAATGCAAAACGATGAAGTTCATGCTTTGTCTATGAAAACTTTCACGCCTGCTGAATGGGCCAAAGCGCAAGCCTGATGACCAGGCAAATACCCACTCGCCCCTCCAGCCAATCAAACTAAAAAAATGGACAAACTCATTATTCGTGGCGGTCATTCTTTGAATGGCGAGATCGAAATTTCTGGGGCGAAGAACGCCGCCTTGCCCGAACTCTGTGCCTCTTTGTTAACTGAGAAGGAAGTTGTACTTCGCAATGTGCCTAAGTTGCAAGATGTCAGCACCATGCTGAAACTCATTCGCAACATGGGCGTGACTTGCTTGCATGCAGAAGACGGCAGTGTGACATTGAATGCGAGTACGCTGAACAAGCCCGAAGCACCCTACGAGATGGTGAAAACCATGCGCGCTTCCGTGCTGGCGCTTGGTCCTTTGTTGGCGCGTTTTGGTCATGCTCGCGTTTCACTGCCTGGTGGATGTGCTATTGGTTCGAGGCCAGTCGACCAACACATCAAAGGTTTGCAGGCCATGGGCGCAAAGATCGTGGTCGAGCACGGCTACATGGTGGCGGGCTTGACCAATGGGCGCACACGCTTAAAAGGTGCACGCATTGCCACAGACATGGTGACCGTCACGGGCACAGAAAACTTTTTGATGGCCGCTGCTTTGGCCGAGGGTGAAACCGTTTTAGAAAATGCAGCGCAAGAACCAGAAATTCCTGACTTGGCAGAAATGCTCATTCAGATGGGCGCCAAGATTCAAGGTCATGGTACCAGCAGAATCTACATCCAAGGTGTTGAAAAACTCAAAGGCTGTCATCATGCTGTGGTGGCTGATCGAATTGAAGCCGGCACATTTTTATGTGCGGTGGCGGCCACTGGCGGTGATGTCGTTTTGAAGCACGCGCGCGGCGATCATTTGGATGCCATCATTGAAAAACTGCGAGATGCTGGGGCACAGATTGAGGTGGGATCTGACTTTGTTCGCGTGAAAGCACAAGGCCGCATGAAGGCTCAAAGCTTTCGCACCACAGAGTACCCAGGCTTTCCAACCGACATGCAAGCCCAGTTCATGGCCTTGAATTGCATTTCCGAAGGCACCAGCAAAGTGACTGAAACCATTTTTGAAAATCGTTTCATGCACGTCAACGAATTGGTTCGTTTGGGTGCCAACATTCAAATTGACGGTAAAGTTTCAGTGGTCCAAGGCGTGACCCAATTGTCAGGTGCCATTGTGATGGCTACCGATTTGCGGGCTTCAGCCAGTTTGGTCATTGCCGGGCTGGTGGCGGAGGGTGAGACCATCGTTGACCGCATTTACCACCTAGACCGAGGTTACGATCGCATGGAAGCGAAGCTGCGCAAAGTGGGCGCTCAAATTGAGCGTTCGAAGTCATCACAGGAATTGACATGATCACCTTGGCCTTGTCCAAAGGACGTATTTTTGATGAAACGCTGCCGCTCTTAAAAGCGGCCGGCATCGAAGTGCTGGAAGATCCAGAAACTTCTCGCAAATTGATATTGCCTACCAACCAAGCGGCCGTGCGAGTGGTGTTGGTTCGCGCAACCGATGTGCCAACCTATGTTGAGTATGGCGGTGCTGATTTGGGTGTGACGGGTAAAGACACCCTGATTGAACACGGCGGGCACGGCCTGTACCAGCCCTTGGATTTGCAAATCGCAAAGTGCCGCATGAGCGTGGCTGTGCGTGCCGATTACGATTACGCAACTGCGGTGAAGTCTGGTTCGCGCCTCAAAGTGGCCACCAAATACACCAACATTGCGCGGGAATTTTTTGCGCAGAAAGGGGTGCACGTCGACCTGATCAAGCTCTATGGCAGCATGGAGTTAGCACCGCTCACAGGTTTGGCCGATGCCATTGTTGACTTGGTTTCCACGGGCAGTACTTTGAAAGCCAATCACCTGATTGAAGTCGAGCGCATCATGGACATCAGTTCAAGATTGGTGGTCAATCAAGCCTCACTGAAATTGAAACAAGAACCCATTCGCGCCATCATTGATGCTTTTTCGCGTGCCGTACTGCTCGGTGCTGCTGCCAAAGCTTAAGTGCAATGCATTGAGACAGCACACAACGTCACCAAACGAGATTTGATTCATGACCCCGATTGTTGCCAAAGCATTGCGTTTGAAAACGACCGATTCGGATTTTGAAGCCGCATTTCAAAAGCGCTTGCACTGGTCTGCTGATGCCGACGCAGCCATTGAATCGAGGGTTGCTGAAATTTTGGCCGATGTGAAGCAACGTGGCGACCTTGCAGTCTTGGCATACACGCAGCGCTTTGATGGCTCAAAGGCCGACAGCATGCAGCAATTGGTGTTGACGCAAGCAGAGTTGAAAGCGGCGTTTGATTCTTTGCCTGTTGTACAAAGAGACGCACTGCAAGCTGCTGCCATCAGAGTGAGGCGCTACCACGAGGCGCAGAAAAAAGCCTCAGGCGAAAGCTGGTCTTACAAAGACGAAGATGGCACCTTGTTGGGTCAAAAAGTCACGCCCCTAGACCGTGTGGGCATCTATGTGCCCGGTGGCAAAGCAGCCTATCCCTCGTCCGTTTTGATGAACGCCATCCCTGCGCATGTAGCGGGTGTTGAAGAGATCATCATGGTGGTACCCACGCCTCAAGGTGTGAAAAATCCTTTGGTGTTGGCTGCAGCTTATGTGGCGGGTGTATCACGTGCCTTCACCATTGGCGGCGCACAGGCAGTGGCCGCCTTGGCCTATGGCACCGCTACAGTTCCCAAGGTCGACAAAATTACCGGCCCCGGCAATGCCTATGTGGCCAGCGCCAAAAAGCGTGTGTTTGGTACCGTGGGCATTGACATGATTGCAGGCCCAAGCGAAATTTTGGTCTTGGCCGATGGCAGCACGCCGCCTGAGTGGGTGGCCATGGATTTGTTCTCGCAAGCAGAGCACGACGAGTTGGCGCAAAGCATTTTGTTGTGCCCAGATGCCGACTACATAGACAAAGTGCAAGAGGCCATCGATCAGTTGCTACCCACTTTGCCCCGCGCAGCCATCATTGCCAAATCTATGAACGATCGCGGCGCGCTCATTCAAACGCGCAGCATGAAAGAGGCCTGTGAGATTAGCAATCGCATCGCCCCCGAACACTTGGAAGTGTCCAGTCGCAACCCCCACGAATGGGAGCCCTTGCTCAAGCATGCAGGCGCTATTTTCTTGGGTGCATTCACCAGCGAGTCTTTGGGTGATTACTGTGCAGGACCCAACCATGTGCTGCCCACCAGCGGCACTGCGCGCTTTTCTTCTCCCTTGGGTGTTTACGATTTCCAAAAGCGCTCAAGCCTCATTGAGGTCAGTGAGAAGGGCGCTCAAAGCCTCGGAAAAATTGCAGCGGAACTGGCTTATGGCGAAGGCTTGCAGGCTCATGCTCGCGCGGCAGAGTTGCGCTTGAACCCCGTGCCGCCTCAAAGAGAAACGCCATGAGTACAAACCAAACTCCCGCCCTTTGGCGGAAACACATTCGTCAAGATGTGCAGTCCATGCATGCCTATGCCATTCAAGATTCGAACGGCATGGTCAAACTCGATGCGATGGAGAATCCTTTCAACTTGCCCCCTGAATTACAAAAGCAATTGGGCGAGCGTTTGGGTGTATTGGCCCTCAATCGTTATCCTGGTGAGCGCGTCAATGTGTTGCGCGCCGAATTGGCCAAGTATGCGCACATGCCAGAAGGTTTTGACATCATGCTGGGCAATGGCTCTGATGAACTGATCACGCTCATTTCATTGGCCTGTGATGTGCCCGGAGCCAGCATTTTGGCGCCACTGCCAGGCTTCGTGATGTACGCCATGAGCGCGCAATTGCAAGGTGTGACATTTCACGGCGTGCCCTTGACCACCAATTTCGAGTTGGACGAAGCGGCCATGTTGAGCGCTATTGCGACGCACAAACCTGCAGTGGTTTATTTGGCCTACCCCAACAACCCAACCGGCACACTTTGGAACGCTGACGCCATTGAGCGCATTGTGGTGGCCCAAGGTCAACAAGGCGGCCTGATTGTGATGGACGAGGCTTACCAACCTTTTGCAAGCCAAACCTACATGGACCGAATCGCCCGCCATGGCCATGTGCTGCTCATGCGAACCTTGTCTAAATTTGGTTTAGCAGGTGTACGCCTGGGTTATATGGTTGGCCCCAAAGCCTTAATTGCTGAAATCGACAAAGTTCGCCCGCCCTACAACATCAGTGTTTTGAATTGCGAATGCGCCCTGTTTGCTTTGGAACACGCTGAAGTATTTGCCCAACAGGCGGCTCAAATTAAGGAAGAACGCGAAAAGCTCAGCCATTCATTGGCTGCATTGACGGGCGTGCAAGTCTTTCCCAGCCAGGCCAATATGCTCTTGGTTCGTATGCCAGACGCCACAAAGTGCTTCGAAGGCATGAAGTTGAAAGGTGTTTTGGTCAAGAACGTTTCTAAAATGCATCCATTGCTGATCAACTGTTTGCGCCTCACTGTTGGAACCCCCGCAGAAAACGCTCAAATGTTGGCGGCACTCAAGGAATCTTTATGAGTACACCCCGCGTTGCAGAAGTCACGCGCAAAACTGCAGAAACTCAAATTAGAGTCAAAGTCAATTTGGACGGCACCGGTCAAGCCAGCTTGTCTACGGGCATTGGCTTTTTTGACCACATGCTCGATCAAATTGCACGCCATGGGCTCATCGACTTAGAAATCGAGGCCAAAGGCGATTTGCACATTGATGGCCATCACACCGTCGAAGATGTTGGCATCACTTTGGGTCAAGCCGTTGCAAAAGCTGTGGGCGATAAAAAAGGTCTGCGCCGCTACGGACATGCTTACGTCCCCCTTGACGAAGCTTTGTCACGCGTGGTTATTGACTTTTCTGGACGTCCCGGCTTGGTCAATCACGTGCCATTCACCAGCGGCATGGTGGGCGGCTTTGACACTCAGCTCATGCACGAATTTTTCCAAGGCTTCGTGAACCATGCTTTGGTCACACTGCACATTGACAACTTGCGTGGCGACAATGCGCATCACCAAGCCGAAACCGTCTTCAAAGCTTTTGCTCGCGCGCTGCGTGCAGCGCTTGAAATTGATCCTCGCTCTGTTGGCGTCATTCCTTCAACAAAGGGTTCCCTCTGAGCATGACCCCCAATTCAGTGGCGGTGGTGGATTACGGCATGGGCAATTTGCGTTCAGTGGCTCAAGCGGTCATTCATGCTGCACAAGACACTGGCGTGGAGGTGAAAATCACTTCCAACCCACAGGATGTGCGCAACGCCACTCGCGTGGTGCTACCCGGTCAAGGGGCCATGCCAGATTGCATGCGCGAATTGCGCGACTCTGGTTTGCTTGAGGCGGTGCTAGATGCTGCAGCCAAAAAGCCTTTGTTTGGTGTTTGCGTCGGCATGCAAATGTTGCTGAACCACAGTGACGAGGGCGATGTACCCGGGCTTGGCCTCATTCCTGGCAAGGTGGTTAAGTTTGATTTGGCCGGCAAAACCCAGGCCGATGGCAGCCGCTTCAAAGTTCCTCAAATGGGATGGAATCAGGTCAATTTCTGCCATCATGAGGGTGT
>CANNNB010000045.1 GCA_947505995.1 Comamonadaceae bacterium | reverse complement strand
CTATGGCACAATGATTTCAACGTTTTGGGTGATGGTCATTCAAATCGTCTCTTTTCTCGCAGGATGTCTGCGGTATTTATCCCCATGAGGAGAACCATGAAAAAATTCAACAAAGTGGCAATGGTGTTGGCTACAGCTGCCTTGGCAACTGCTGCAGGCGCGCAATCCGTAGACAACTGGCGCAATGGCACGGGCGAACTCGCCTGGAAAAATGGCACCAACGAACTCTGCTGGCGAGATGCCAACTGGACACCTGCTACAGCAGTGGCCGGTTGTGATGGTGCAATTGCTGCGCCAAAACCTGCTGCCCCGCCAGCCCCAGCCCCAGCACCAGCACCGAGAGCTGCTGCACCCGCCCCAGCACCAGCACCAAAAGCTGCCGCTCCTGCCCCAGCTGCAAGACCTGCACCGCCACCTGCTGCTGCCACTAAAGTTACTTACGCTGCCGACACCTTCTTTGACTTTAACAAATCAGTTTTGAAAGCTGATGGCAAAGCCAAATTGGACGACCTGGCTGGCAAAGTCAAAGCTATTAACCTGGAAGTGATCATTGCTGTGGGTCACACTGACTCCACCGGCGCTGACGCATACAACCAAAAGTTGTCTGTTAAGCGTGCTGACGCTGTCAAGGCTTACTTGGTTACCAAGGGCATCGAGAAAAACCGCGTTTACACCGAAGGCAAGGGCGAGAAACAACCCGTTGCTGACAACAAAACAGACGCTGGCCGTTCTAAAAACCGTCGCGTGGAAATCGAAGTTGTGGGTACACGCCCTAACTGATCTAACTAGAGCTTGAGTCAAATCAAGCTTTGTTGATCGAAAAAGCCTCCTTCGGGAGGCTTTTTTACTTTCGGAGACAATGTCGCCTATGACTTCACAAACAACCCATTCCAAATTTTCTTCCGCCAATGTGGACCCTGCTGAATTGGCTAAATTTTCTGACTTGGCACACCGGTGGTGGGATACAGAGAGTGAATTCAGGCCCTTGCACCAAATCAATCCATTGCGACTGAATTGGATTCAAACGCTGTTGCCGCTGTCCGGCAAAAAAGTAGTCGACATTGGTTGCGGCGGTGGCATCTTGTCAGATGCCATGGCCAGACAAGGGGCGCAGGTATTGGGCATTGACTTGGCTGTGAAGTCATTGAAAGTGGCGCAATTGCATGCCATTGAAGCGGGTACGCAAGGTGTGCAGTACCAAGAAATCAGCGCAGAAAACTTGGCGGCACAACATGCGGGGCAGTTTGATGTGGTCACTTGCATGGAAATGTTGGAACACGTTCCCGACCCGGCCGCTGTGGTCAAGGCTTGTGCTCAATTGGTCAAGCCAGGCGGATGGGTGTTCTTTTCTACCTTAAACCGCAATCCAAAATCTTTCTTGTTTGCAATTGTGGGTGCTGAATACGTGCTTAATTTGTTGCCTAAAGGCACTCACGAATACGCCCGCATGATCAAGCCCAGTGAATTGGCCGATTGGGTGCGTGCTGGTGGCCTGAATTTGAACCAGATGAAGGGCATGACCTACAACCCGTTCACCCGAATTTACGCCATGAACTCAGACACAGATGTGAATTATTTAATGGCCACACAAAAGCCAATGGCAACTTGAGCGCAGGGCCGACCCAGTATGAAGTTTCAAAATGTTCAGGCTGTTCTGTTTGATCTTGACGGAACCCTCATTGACAGCGCGCCAGACTTAGGCGCAGCCGTCGATAAAATGCGAGTGGACCGCGGCATGCCTTCTTTGCCGCTGGTGCATTACCGCCCCATGGCGGGTGCAGGTGCAAGAGGCATGATTGGCTTGGCATTTGGCTTTACACCAGAGCATCCCGAATATGACCTCCTGAAAGAGGAATTCTTTCGCAATTACGAAGCCTGCATGACCGAGCGAACTTTTGCATTTGAGGGTGTTGTTCAAATGATCGACGCACTGCTTGCTGCTCATTTGCCTTGGGGTGTCGTAACCAATAAATCCAAACGCTTTGCAGAACCCCTTACCCAAGCCATGTCACTCTTTAAAACTGCTGCAGTGGTCATCAGTGGTGACACCACGCCGCATGCCAAACCACACCCAGAACCCTTGCTAGAGGCCGCAAGGCGTTTGGGTATTGCGCCTAGTGCTTGTGTGTATGTGGGTGATGATGAGCGCGACATCGTTGCCGGGCATGCTGCTGGCATGAAAACTGTGGCTGCTACTTATGGTTACTTAGGCGCGCAAAGCGATGTCCAAAAGTGGCAGGCCCATGCCAACATTCAATCGCCTCTAGAACTTTCTGGCTTGCTTCCAAACTGAAGCAAATAGAAGAATATCTGAAGACCAGAAAAGGATTGAAATTTTTCACGCCAATTGGCACTTTCTCGCAACACAAACCATCAAGCGCGGCAGATGTTTGGGTTCTGGATACGTTGAAATGGCAAGTACCCCGTTATGATTTCGGCAACTTAAATGATGATTTAGCAACAGGAGTTTTCATGAGCAACGTGATTTGGTCTAATGGCGTAGAGCATTGGACAAAAAAGGGTGACATCAATCTTTTTCTTTGGCAAAAGAAGGCTTCGCCCAAGGTGCCCTATGCAGGGACCATTTTCTTTGTCCACGGATCATCGATGGCCTCACAGCCCACATTTGATTTGTCGGTGCCTGGCCGTCCATACTCCTCAGTCATGGATTGGTTTAATGAGCGCGGTTTTGACACGTGGACCATGGACAACGAGGGCTATGGCCGCTCGGACAAACACCGACCCATCAATTCAGACATTGCCAATGGCGCTGAAGACTTGGCCGCCGGCAGTGAATACATTTTGAAACACTCCGTGTCGCAAAAGTTGCACATTTATGGCATTTCTTCGGGTGCTTTGAAGGCCGCATTGTTTGCGCAAAATCATCCGGAGCGAATTGGCAAATTGGCCCTAGATGCGTTTGTCTGGACGGGCGAGGGCAGTCACACCTTGGAACAGCGACGCAAAAAATTACCAGAGTTTTTGGCCAAAAATCGCCGCCCCATCGACCGCGCTTTTGTGCACAGTATTTTTGATCGCGATCATCCAGGCACGGCTGACGAAGCCACCATCAGTGCTTTTGCCGATGCCATTTTGACCTTGGATGACTCCATGCCCACAGGCACTTATGTCGACATGTGTTCCAAATTGCCAGTGGTCGACCCTCTCAAAATCACAGTCCCCACCATTGTTTTGCGTGGCGAGTACGACGGCATCGCAGGGCTTGATGACCTCATCGACTTCTACAAACTGCTACCCAACACCGACAAACAGTTCAATGTGATGGCGGGTATTTCTCACGCCAGTTTCCAGCAGAAAAACTACATGATGGTCTATCACATTCTGCACAGTTACTACACAATGCCTGCACCGATCTATAGGGGATAAGCCATGCGCCACTTCGTTCGACAATTCTGCCGAGTTGCACTGCTGAGCTGTATTTTAGGAACCACAGCCACGGCCGCTTTGGCTCAGGCTTATCCCAACAAGCCCATTAAATTGATCGTGCCATTTGCGCCCGGAGGATTTACGGACGTTGTGGCACGAATACTGGGGCAAAAACTTTCTGTTTCATTGGGCCAGCCCTTTGTGATTGAAAACAAAGCGGGTGCAGGTTCAACCATTGGCACAGACTTTGTAGCCAAGGCCGCCCCTGACGGTTATACCTTGGTGATGGTCTCCACCACGCACGTGATCAGCCCAGCCATTTATCCCAAGTTACCCTACGACCCCATCAAAAGCTTCACGCCTGTAGGCAAGTTGGTTGATTCTGCATATGTTCTGCTGGTCAATCCGAAGGTGCCCGCCAACAATGTGGCTGAATTCATTTCACTGGCCAAGGCATCGCCTGACAAAATTCACTATGCATCATCTGGCAACGGCAGTTCGCAGCATTTGATGGGCGGCATGTTTGCCGCAATGACAGGTGTCAAGATGAAGCATGTGCCCTACAAAGGCAGTGGTGGCGCTGCCAATGATTTGGTGGCAGGTGTGGTTGAGAGCAGCTTTGCGGGTGTTCCCAATGCCATGGCGCAGGTGCCCGCTGGAAGGCTCAAGGCTTTGGCAGTCACCACGTCCAAACGCATTCCTCAATTGCCAGATGTACCCACCATGCAAGAAGCAGGGGTGCCTGGATACAACGCCAGTGTTTGGCTGGGCCTTTTGGCGCCAGCAGGAACCCCCAAGGAAGTGGTTATGAAGCTGAACGCTGAAATTGCCAAGGTGATGAGTGCCGCTGATACAAAGAAGGAGTTGTTCTCAGCAGGCGTTGAAGCTGATATTTCTTCGCCTGAGGCATTGAATACTTTGATGCTTCAAGAATTGGAACGTTGGGGCAAAGTCATTAAAGACGCCGGCATCACCATGCAATAAAGCTGAAATTTCATGTCCAATAGGGGCATGTCATTTCAACAGATCGCTGAAATTCGAAACCATCTGCGTTGCTTTGGGGCTCGTCCTGTCCACGAGCAACGCATTTTGCGTTTGTGGTCTCAAGCCAAACCGCAAAATAGTGGCAGTCGGCCCCTAGAAAGTTTCATGCCGTCGGCTTTGCGCCAAGCATTGCCGCAGTTATCCGACAAACTTACTAATTTGCTTCGCTTGCAATCGACGCATCCCGCAGAGGATGGCTCTGTACGTTGGCTTCTTGCGCTTCAGGATGGCCAAACCGTCGAAACAGTGGGCTTGCCCCGCGATGGTGTGTGTGTGTCTTCACAAGTAGGGTGTGCCGTGGGCTGTGTCTTTTGCATGACGGGCAAAGAAGGCTTGATCAGGCAAGTGGGCAGCGCAGAAATTGTGGCCCAGGTTGCCTTTGCACGGCTACATCGTCCCGTCAAGAAAGTTGTTTTCATGGGCATGGGTGAGCCTGCTCACAATTTGGACAATGTGTTGGAGGCCATCGAGGTGTTGGGCACAGTGGGCAACGTGGGCCATAAGTCATTGGTGTTCTCAACCGTGGGTGACTGGCGTGTCTTCGAGCGACTGCCCCTTGGATTGGTCAAGCCAGCACTGGCGCTTTCTTTGCATTCCACCCGAGCCGATTTACGCGCCAAATTGTTACCCCGCGCTCCCAAAATGACGCCTGAAGAGTTGGTGGAATCTGCAGAATCCTACGCCCAACAAACGGGCTATCCTGTTCAATACCAGTGGACACTCTTGCAGGGTGTGAATGACACGGATGAAGAAATTGAAGGCATTGTTCGCTTGTTGAAGGGTAAATATGCCCTGATGAACATGATTCCCTACAACGCTGTAGAAGATTTGCCTTTCAAGCGCCCCTCATGGGAGCGTGCCGCAGAAATTGCGCGCACGCTTCACCGGCGGGGTATTTTGACCAAGCTCAGAAATTCAGCCGGTCAAGACGTGGAAGGCGGATGCGGGCAATTGAGAGCACGTCAGTTAAAGACCGCTGACAATGGATCTCAAAAAGTGATGCAAGAAGCACCCCTTCACTTTGTTAAGGCAAAGCCAGCCACAGTTTTGTAGTGGTCTGAAATTTGTCGCAACTCATCTTGACTGATGAGGTCGTCAATGTGCCTGAAGGGCTTGCCACCACTCAGCTCTTGGGCCTTCATGATGATGAAGTCAGGCGGCACATTGCGGTTGGTTTCAACCACCTTGGCCGTCGGTGCTAAGCGCATGGCTTCATAGGCCTTCAGGGCTTCTTTAGGGTCTGTATGTTGACTCAGTTGGTCTGCTAAGGTTCGCGCATCAATGAGCGCTTGGGCCGAACCATTGGAGCCGCGTGGGTACATGGGGTGAGCGGCATCTCCCATGAGGGTCACGCGTCCTTGGGTCCAGAAGGGCAGAGCATCTTTGTCGACCATGGGGTATTCAAAAACTTTTTCAGCTTTCAATATCAGCTCAGGCACATTCAAGAAATCAAATGTCCAGTCTTTGAAAATTTCTGCACAAACGGCAGGGTCGCCTGGGCGATTCCAGTCATTCATAGCGGCGTTGGGTTTTTGTAGCTCAGCCACCCAATTGATAAGTTGATTGCCTTTGCCATCCACGTTGTCAATGATGGGGTAGATGACCATCTTGCCAACTTCAACTGTGCCAATGCGCAAGTAGCTTTTGCCGGTGAGAATGGGCGGGTGCACCGTGACGCCTCGCCAGGTGTTAATGCCTGCAAAGCAAAGTGAATCTTGAGGGTGTATTTGCTTTCGGATGACAGAATTCACACTATCGCATGCCACGGCAATTTGAGCCTGAACCGTAACACTGGTTTGTGTGTGGGCGTTTGAAAATTCGATTTGAACGCCATCCTCATTTTGTGAAAAAGCTGAACAACGCATGCCCGTGTGAACTTTGTTCGCACCTAGCCGGCTTACAGCGGCTTCAAACAAAATTCGATGCAACTTACCTCGGTGAATGCCAATTTCAGGCAAGGCGTACCCCGCATGTCGGCCGCGGGCTTCTTTGTACACATATTGGCCATGCTGTGTGTAAAACACACTTTCTAAGTTTTCAATACCTACTGCTTCTAGTGCATCTTGCAGACCAAGATCGGCCAGTTCGCGCATGGCATGCGGCAGCAAAGTGATGCCAACACCAATTTCTTTGACGTCAGTCACACTTTCAAAGACATCGCAGTCAATGCCTCGTTTGTGCAAGCCCAATGCAAAACTCAAGCCGGCAATGCCGCCGCCCACAATGGCGATGTTCATACTCATTCCGCCTTGATATTTTGAGCTTTGATGAGATCGGCCCAGCGGTTGGCATCGCGCTCAACCAACTTGCCAAACTCCTCGGGCGTGCTGTTAGCCGGATCCATGCCTTGCGGTTGGAATGCTTTTTGTATTTCTTCACTGCCCAAGATGATTTTGAGCTCTTTGTTGAAAGCTTGAACCAATTCATTGGGCGTGTTTTTGGGTGCAAAAATGCCGTACCACATATCGACATTCACTTTGCCCGTTTTGGCCTCAGCCAGTGTGGGCACATTGGGCAGAAGGGGGTGGCGCTGGTCGCTGCCAATTCCCAGAGCAACCAGTTTGCCGGCTTTGATTTGTGGCAACGCAACGTGGATAGGCAAGAACATGGCGTCCACCTGGCCTCCTAGCAAGTCAGATACGGCTGGTGCGGTACCTCGGTAGGGGATGTGCGTTAAAAATACTTGGGCCGTGTTCTTGAACAATTCCATGGACAAATGATGGGGTGTACCAACACCAGGCGAGGCGTAATTGATGCGCCCTGGGTTGGCTTTGGCAGTAGCCACCAATTCGGCTGCAGTTTTGAAGTTGGACTTAGGGTGCGTGACCAACAAAAGCTGTCCCCAGCTGGTCAGAATGACCGGAGTAAGGTCCTTGACTGGGTCGAAACTCAGGCTTGTGTAGAGGCTTTTGTTCATGACCAGCGTGTTGACGCTGACCAACAAAGTTTGACCATCGGGTACGGCACGCACCACTGCTTCAGTGCCAATGTTGCCAGAGGCACCCACTCTGTTTTCAACTACCACGGGTCGGCCAAGTCGCTGCGATAGTTTAGGGCCAACAGTGCGTGCAATGAGGTCAATGCCGGTACCAGGTGTGAAGGGCACGATAAGCTTGATGGGGGCTTGGGTACTGGTAAGCACACTGGCTGGTGCGCTTTGGGCAAGGACATTGGCAGTAGCCAAAATTCCAGCAAGCAAGGTCAAGGTGATTTGGTGTGAGAAGTTGCGTCGTTTCATCATTGAGATTATTTCATTGTAGGAAAAATACCACTCGACATAGCTGAGCCAATACCGACCAACATGCCTTAGAAGTCCATGCTCAGGGTGAGTGTTTCACTCAAGAATACCACCCCATAGATTAAAGCAAATACGGGAATTAAGAAAGTCACAGTGAGCGCCTAGGCAGGCCCAGCACAAATTCGGCAGGGCCCATGCGCATGAGTAAAAATGATCAGCTGATGCTGGCATTCTCAAGCTTGAGCAAAGCTTGTTTGCGCCAAATACCACCTGCATAACCTGTGATTTGCCCCTGACTGCCCACGACGCGGTGACAAGGTATCAAAATGCTCATCGGATTTCGGCCAACGGCTGATCCGACTGCTCTAACCGCCGTGGGCCGACCGATGGCCGCTGCAAGCTCACCATAACTGCATGTTTGTCCTAAGGGAATGCTCATGAGGGCATGCCAAACAGCTTGCTGGAAGGCTGTTCCTAGACTTAAATCTAGCGAAAGGCTTTGAAGGGCTTGTCTGGCTGAAGTTGCTTTCGGCCATTGCTTGTCAAAGTAATTGCGCAAGCAATCTTCTGCTTGAAGCAAAGTGGGGTGTTGATTTGAAAGTGCCCAAGACCTGATGTCTGGAAAATGTTTTTGCGTCTCAAACCAAACACCACACAGGCCTGAGGGTTTGGCCGCCAGGGTCAATAAGCCCCATGGGCTTTGAGTGATTTTGTAGCTGGTTTCAGGGTGAAATTGCATGCGCCAATCGTATCCGATTTGAGCCCGCCGCACCTACAATGGAGCCCAAAGAAGTTCATTCCAAGGGCGCACAGTAAAGCGGTGCGTCAGATCTCTTAGAAAGTTATTTTTATGCAAGTTACGGCATCCATTTTCAAGGCCTACGACATCCGCGGCACCTACCTTCGCAATTTAGACGACAACCTGGCTGAAGCCTTAGGCAGAGCCTTTGGCAGCTTGGCTATGAAGGAGGGGGTGCAAAGCGTGGCGGTTGGGCGCGACGGCCGCCTCAGTGGTCCTGTGCTGTCGGCCGCCTTGATGCGAGGGCTTGTTAGCGTTGGCATTGAAGTGATCGATGTAGGGCTCACCACCACACCGCAACTTTATTTTGCTGCGCACACTGTTTGCAACAGCGGCATTCAAGTGACGGGTAGCCACAACCCCAAAGACGACAATGGTTTCAAAATGGTATTGGGTGGCAGGGCTATTTATGGAGATGAAATCAAAGCACTGCAACACGTCATTGAAAATGAGTCTTGGCATCTCAAAGTGGGTGGCTCTGTCCGTGTCGTAGATATTTTGCCAGCCTATATTAAGCGCATTGTGTCTGGCATCCAGTTGACCCGCCCCCTGAAAATTGTGGTCGATTCTGGTAACGGCATTGCTGGCGCCAGTGCCCCCGGTATTTTCCGTGCTCTGGGTTGCGAAGTCATTGAATTGTTCAGCGAGGTTGATGGCAACTTTCCCAATCACCACCCAGATCCTAGCAAGCCAGAAAATTTGAAAGATCTCATTGCAACCTTGGCGAGCTCTGGTGCCGAGTTAGGACTGGCGTTTGATGGCGATGGTGATCGACTGGGCATCGTGACCCAAGATGGTGAAACCATTTACCCAGACAGGCAAATGCAATTGTTTGCTCAAGATGTTTTAAATCGCGTGCCTGGTGGCACTATTTTGTTTGATGTGAAGTGTTCGCAACGTTTGGCCCCCGCTATTCGAGCAGCAGGCGGTACACCTCTGATGTTTAAAACTGGCCACTCCCTGATCAAAGCCAAGATGAAACAAATTGAAGCTGAGGGTGGTCAAGCGCCCTTGGGCGGTGAGATGAGTGGCCATATCTTTTTCAAGGAGCGTTGGTATGGCTTTGACGATGGCACCTACGCAGGTTGCCGCTTGTTGGAAATTTTAAGTCGCAGCCCCAATGCCAACGTTGTTTTAAAGGCGTTGCCAACGAGCTTTAGCACGCCTGAGTTGAATGTTGCTTGCAAAGAAGGTGAGCCCCACGAACTCACCGCCAAGTTGTTGCAAGTTGCTGCAAACTATTTTTCTGCGCCTGCCGAAATTTCAGACATTGATGGTTTGAGAGTCGATTGGCCCGATGGTTTTGGTTTGATTCGCGCCTCCAACACAACGCCTGTCTTGGTCTTGCGTTTTGAGGGGCACACAGAAGCAGCATTGCACCGCATTGAAAACGAGATGTTGACTTTGCTCAGAACAGTGAAGCCAGATGCCAGCTTGCAAAGCTCGGCGCATTGATTTGTTTGTCCTGCTCTTTCGAATTGCCTAAGTGATTTCCAGACTCTCGCTTTGGATTTACGGCGTGTTCACGCGCTTGGCGCAGCCCTTGCTTCGACGCAAGTTGTTCAAGCGGGCGCAAGCAGAGCCGCTTTACGGTCAATTGATTGAGGAACGATTTGGCCATTACACGCAAAGCGCTCGTCAAGACTGGATTTGGATTCACGCAGTCTCTCTGGGCGAAACGCGCGCTGCAGCCGTTTTGCTTGAAGCTTTGCGACAGGCGCTTCCTGGCATGAAATTGTTGCTTACAAATGGCACAGCCACTGGACGCGAGGAAGGGCGTCGTCTTTTGCAAGACGGTGATTTGCAGATTTGGCAGCCTTGGGATTCAGCGGCGGTGCTTGATCGGTTTTTTCACGCATTCAAACCAAAAATAGGTTTGCTGCTTGAAACCGAGGTGTGGCCCCTTCTTGTTCAGCGTGCTCAAGTTCACGGCGTGCCCATCATGTTGGTCAACGCACGCATGAGTGAAAAATCAATGCAGAAGGCTCAGCGATGGCCCTCACTGATGCAGCCTGCCTATGCAGGACTAAGCGCTGTTTATGCGCAGGCCTCTGACGATGCCATGCGATTGAAGACCTTGAGTGCCAATGTTCAGGGCATCTTTGGCAATTTAAAATTTGATGCCAAACCTGATGCTGATCAGGTGGCCTTGGGCCAATCTTGGCGGCAAAAGGCCATGGCGCCAGTTCTCATGCTGGCCAGTTCGAGAGAGGGTGAAGAGCGGCTGTGGTTGGATGCGTGGCAGACATTCATCGGGCAACATTCAGATGTCCAAGTAAATTGGTTGATTGTTCCAAGGCACCCACAACGTGTGAGTGATGTGGAGAGCATGTTGCTGGCTGCGGGGCTGCGAGTTTCCAGACGCTCAACTTGGGGACAAGAAGGACCCGCCTTGAACCCTGCTTCAGTAGGAGATGGCACCAACGAAGCCTCTGTGATTCTGTTGGGTGACAGTCTTGGCGAAATGGCACTTTATTACAGCTTGGCCGATATGGCTTTGCTTGGCGGCAGTTTTGAAAACTTGGGTGGTCAAAATTTAATTGAAGCGGCGGCATGCGCTTGTCCCATTTTGATGGGGCCGCATACCTTCAATTTTTTAGATGCTGCACGCGCAGCCGAAGCGGCCGGTGCGGCTCAGCGTTGCAATGATATGGAAGAGGCCGTGAGCTTGGCGGTTCAGACAGTACAGAACAAGGAACTGCAACAAATGCGCTCACACCATGCTACTCAATTTGCACAGCAGCATGGGGGCGGCACTCATCGCACTGCGCTGGCAGTGCTGGAGTTGTTGCATTCAATCAAGGATTTAACAGTGCGTTAATTGAAGCCAGATCGGTTTCAGTCAGCGTGCCGGCAGATTGTCGAAGTTTGAGTTGACCCAACAAAACATCGTAGCGCGCCTTGGCCAAATCACGTTTGGTTTGAAACAGTTGGCTCTGGCTGTTAAGCACATCGATGTTAATGCGCACACCCACTTGGTAGCCCAACTTATTGGCATCTAAAGCGCTTTGGCTGGATGATTCAGCGGCTTGGAGTGCATTGACTTGACCAATGCCAGATTGCAAACCGAAGAAGGCGGTGCGTGTTGCCTGAGCCACGTTGCGTTCAGCGGCATCGAGGTCGGAACGTGCTTTGTCTTCCAATGCCACTGTCTCCTTGATGCGATTTTGAGTAGCGTAGCCAGCAAACAAGGGCATGTTAAAGGCCAAACTTATTGTGTTTGCATTGTTATCAAGTTGCGACGCGTTGATGCCTCTGCCATTTTTATAGCGCGTAGGGGTGAAGCCAGCAACCAGATCGAGGGTGGGCTTGTGTCCAGCCTCTGCTCGCGTGGTTTCGAGTTTGGCAATATCAAGCGTTGCACGAGTTTGGAGAACAGCAGGGTTGAATTCAGAGGACTGTTTCACCCATTGATCGATCGATGATGTGTCAGGTGCAGACAACTTGGCATTGCGCGACAAAGATTTGGGCTCAATGTTGTTAAGTCCAACCAGTTGATTCAAAGCCAGGCGTTTGATGCGCAAATCGTTGTCTGCCGCAATTTCCTGAGCCAAAACCAAGTCGTAGCGAGCTTGCGCTTCGCGAGTGTCGGTGATGGTGGAGGTACCTACTTCAAAGTTGCGTTTTGCAGCTGCCAACTGCTCGGCAACAGCCATTTTTTGCGCCTTCACAAAGTCCAAACTTTCACGAGATATGAGGACATCAAAGTAGGCTTGGCTCAATCGGACCATCAGGTCTTGCTCGGCGGCCTTGAGTTGAATACTTGCCAGTTGCAATTGACGCATGCCTTGTTGGTAGGCTGCCGTATTGGCGGGGCGGTAAAGGGGATGCGTGGCGTTGATGGTGAAAGCCATGCTTTGTGAATTGGCTGATGCACCGGGAATGAGGTCAACTTCGGTCCTATTGATGTTGGCAGCCAAACCAACTGTGGGTAAAAGCAGTGCTTTGGCTTGCTCACCCTTGGACAAATTGGCTGTGTATTGGTATTGAGCAGCCTTGTAAGTGGCATCGAAGCCTCGAGCAGTTTCGAACAAAGACATCAAGCTCTGCGCTTGAACTGAGCCAGCGAAAGCAGCGGAAATAGCCAGCGTGAGAGGGACAAAGCGCAAATTCATAAAAATCTTTCTAGGCAATAGCCGGTAAGAAGGGATGTCAACTTAATAAACAGGGACACTTGAATCGACTTGAGATGACCAAGCGTTGATGCCGCCACTGATGTTGGTGATATTTTCAAAGCCATGCTGCTCTAAAAATGATGCCACTTGCATGCTGCGGCCGCCATGGTGGCACAGGCATGCAATAGGCCTTTTTTTGTCTAGCTCATGAAGGCGCTCTGGTACGGTCTGCATAGGAATGATTTGAACTTCACAGTCAGGAGGCGCAATACTGGCCAATTGGCATTCCCATGTTTCGCGTACATCCAAAATCAAGGGTTGTCCATGAGCCGTAGCTTGCGTGATCCATTCGCTAAATTGGGCGGGGCTAACTTGTTGCATAAATGAGGCGGTGTTGTCTGTGAAATAGGGCTTAAGTGTTTTAAAAGGTAAAACGCTTGTGTTCTGGAAAGCCTTGCAGGCGAGGGGCAATGGTGTCCCAAGGTTCTGAGGTTTGCCATTGCTGATCGGCAGTCCGGGTGATGACGCTGGCGCGCATCATGGGATCATCGCCCACCACGG
>CANNNB010000044.1 GCA_947505995.1 Comamonadaceae bacterium | reverse complement strand
GCACTCTGCGCGCTGTCGTTTCTCTTTCTCTTTTTGTTTTTCAACCGTGAGCAACACTTTCACATCCACCACTTGGTCAAAATGCCGCGTTATTCGGTCTAGCTTGCCAGTGACATAGCTTCTGAGTGCGGGGGTAACTTCGAGGTGGTGACCACTGATCGTCAGATTCATAAAAAAGCCTCCTGTTGCTCTCTGTGATAAACAACCACCAACCCAAAATGGGGGTGGGCTGAATCCACTATGCGCGCCACTATCGTGAAAAGCAAGTTTGGCTATTTAAACCCTTTAATTTGATCAAGTCCTGCACTTTTCTTTCAGAAAAGCTGATAAATTCCTATTTTGAAGGAACTAACAAATTTCTTAAGTTTGCGCTTCAACATGAAGCCTTAGTTTGCTTGCCAGCACAAAGCTCATAAGGCTAGCGCACCCTCCCAAGAGTGCCGCCATCCAGTAGTGGGTCAAATGCCCGTTGCTGTCACTGCCCAAAATTTGCCCGCCTACCAGCGCAGCCAAACCCATGGCCATTGATTGAACTGCTGAATTCAGGGTCATAAAACTGCCGCGTCTTCGTGGATCGGCAGAGGCGCCAATCAAAGCCATGCCGGGGATCATGCGGCCGCTCATCACCACAAACAACACGGAAGAAACCAGCAGCACGCCTGCCATGGGAAGTCCTGCTGACAGTGTCATTGCCAGCAATGGCAAAGGCATGAGCAGGGCCAAACGACGAAATGCATAGGCTTTGCCCGCACGATCTGACCAATGCCCAATGAAGCGCGCAGAAATTAAGGTGCAGATGCCGCCGCACAAATAGACATACGGAATCTGCTCCGCTTTGAAACCAGCATTCCCTTGCAAATAAATCGTGATGTAGGGAATGACCGCAAAACCAGCAAACACCATGCAGGAAGACATGGCATAGGCTCTTAAGTTGTTGGGGTCGACCAACACCAAGCGCAGGTTGGACAACAAACTCGGTGCTGAATCGCCGATGGGGTGCGCCGCCAAATGGCCCTTCAAACTGGGCAGCGTTTTGGCAGCACCCAAAGCACACACACTGACCATCAAGGCAATGGCCAAAAATGGCGCATGCCAATTGAAATGCGATGCCAAGAAAAGAGCCAAGGGCACACCCGCCACCGTGGCCACGGAGAAGGATGTCATGACCACCCCCATGGCGCGGCCTCTGCGCTCAAATGGAATAACCTCTGCCACGATGGTTTGAGACAAGGCCATCAAGACCCCGCCAAAGAATCCCGATGCCACGCGCGCCACCATGAGCCACGCAAAAGTGGGGGCGATGCTGCAAGCCAAGGCGGCAGCCCCAAACAAGGGGTACAGGGTGAGCAGCATTCGCTTGCGGCCAAACCGATCTACGTAGGTGGCAGCCAAAAGTCCTGACAAGCCCGCAGAAAAGGTATAAGCAGACACCAAAAAACCAAATTCACCTGCAGAAATATCAAAGAGTTCTGTCAGTTGAGGCCCGAGCGGCATCATGATCATGAAGTCAAGGACGCTTGTGAACTGGATGCTGGCCAGTGTTAACAAAAGCCAGCGTTCGCGCTTTGGCGTCAAATGTGTGGTCATGGGTGGTTTTCCTGAAGCTCTGACTCTATCATTCGCACATGCATCTAGATGACCTCACTCAAAATGGCACCATGGGTGGCCGCTTAGGTCAGCCGTCACGAGAAATCACGCGTGGTTTGGTGCTCATGGGCGGGGGCGCCAGAACGGCCTATCAAGCGGGTGTGCTGCAGGCTTTGGCCAAACTTCTACAGACGCCGCCAGGCCAGGCCCCAGCAACAAGCGTTCAAAAACAAGCGCTAGCGCCTTCAGCCTTTCCCTTTCAAGTCTTGGTGGGCACTTCGGCGGGTGCCTTGAACGCCACTTTTTTGGCCAGCAGGGCCATTGATGGCTTAGATGCTTTGGAAGGACTGGGTGAGTTTTGGCATGGCCTGCATTCCCATTTGATCTACCACCTCCCCGCCACGCCCATGGCCAAGTTCAGTCGCTGGGCCAATGCTCTGGGGGTGACCCTGTCTGCTCGCAAACACGGGGCTGCGCTTGACAGCATGCCCCTGGTAGACACTTTGCACAAGCGTATTGCACTGAATAACATCGATCTGGCTTTGACACGGGGCAATCTGAAAGCGCTGGCCGTCACAGCCTCGAGTTACACAACGGGTGTGCACTGGACCTTTTGTCAGTCACGCCAGTTAGAAAGCGCTCAGGCATGGGACCGGCCCGGACGGCGCGCTGAGTTGCAAGACATCACCATCGAGCACCTGATGGCCTCCAGCGCCATTCCTTTTTTATTTCCGGCCACGCCTCTATGGGTCGACGGCAACATGGAGTACTTTGGCGATGGTTCGATGCGGCAAAGTTCGCCGCTCTCGCCTGCAGTGCACTTGGGCGCCAACAAAATTTTGGCCATTGGCGTGGGGCAACCTCTTCGCAGCGCCATTGGCCACGCGGGTGCAAGCTTGGCGGTCAACCAAGCCAGTAAGTTGCGACCCACGCTTGGCAACATCGCAGGTCATGCCATGGCCAGTGTGTTCAACGACACCTTGATGGCCGATGTTGAACAGGTTCAACGTGTGAATCAGAGCATCCAACAGTTAAAGAGCCACCTTTCGGAGCATCACAGCTCTGCCCTGGCACAGTCTCTGCCATTTCGAGAAGTCGAAGTTTTGGCGATGCAGCCCAGCGAGTCACTGGATGCGTTGGCACAAGCGCATGTCCATGAACTGCCCCGACCCGTGCATCGCGTGCTCGAGGGTCTTGGTGCTTTGAAGGGCTCGGGGGCTGCCCTGTCAAGCTATCTCTTGTTTGAACCTGGATTCTTACGCGCCTTGATGGCCTTAGGGGCTCAAGACGTGGCCCAACGCAAAGATGAGCTCTTGGCTTTTTTCACCGATTAAGTGCCATAATCCGACCCATCATTATTTTGGAGTTTGCTCCGTGGAAAGCCACCCTAGTTGGTAGCTTTCGAATGAGATGGATCCTTTGCTGCACACCGCGCTGTAGCCATGCCAGTCGTTCGAAAGCTGCTTGAACCTCAATGCCGCCTTATCGAACACTTGGCCCCGTTTTTTGGGGGTTGAAGGAGATCTGCCATGCTCAACATTTTTACACTGGCCAACGGCCGCCTCGTCCAAGAAGAAATTGAATCTCTGGAAGAGTTGTCCAAATTTCAGCCAATTTGGGTCGACCTTGAGTCGCCCAGCGTTGAAGAAAAGCGCTGGATCAAACAATACTATGGCCTGTCCATTCCAGAAGATGCGATGGACGAGGACATTGAGGAATCTGCGCGCTTTTACGAAGAAGACAACGGCGAGTTGCACATTCGCTCTGACTTTTTAATTGCCGATGAGGACGAGCCTCGCACCGTTCGTTGTGCGTTCATCTTGAACCAACAAAATGCAGATCTGCGCAGCTGTGGTGTGCTGTTTTCGATTCACGATGAAGACGTACCCGTGTTTCGCTTGTTGCGCTTGCGTGCGCGCCGTGCGCCAGGCCTGCTGGAAGATGCCAAAGCCGTGCTGCTTAAGCTGTTCGACGCCGACGCCGAATACTCAGCCGACACGCTTGAAAACATTTACGACAAGCTGGAAATTGCTGGCAAGCTGGTGCTGTCTGGCGACGTGACCGACGCCATGGCCGGTGAAGTGCTGGGCGCCATTGCGCGCCAAGAAGATTTGAATGGCCGCATTCGCCGCAACGTGATGGACACCCGCCGCGCGGTGAGCTTCATGATGCGCAGCAAGATGCTGAATGCCGAGCAGTTTGAAGAAGCGCGCCAAATTTTGCGCGACATTGACTCGCTCGATTCACACACCGAGTTTTTGTTTGAAAAGATCAACTTCTTGATGGACGCCACCGTGGGTTTCATCAACATCAATCAGAACAAGATCATCAAGATTTTCTCGGTGGCCAGTGTGGCTTTGCTGCCACCAACCCTCATTGCCAGTTTGTATGGCATGAACTTTCAATACATGCCCGAGCTGTCGCAAACTTGGGGCTATCCGTATGCCCTGTGTCTCATGGTGGCCAGCGCGGTCGTGCCTATGTGGTATTTCCGCAGACGCGGTTGGCTCAAGTAGGAAATCGTTTTAAAAACTCAGACACAATGGCCGCGCTGTAATGGCTGGCCACGTCTTTCACAAATTGAGAAAAATCAGTGTGCGCAGCATCGTCTGCGCGGTCTGACAAGGTGCGCACCACCGCAAGAGGAACACCATAAGCATGGCACACCTGCGCCAGCGCAGCGCCCTCCATTTCCACAGCCAAAGCATCCGATATTTGAGTTTGCAATCGTTGACTTTCAGATGCGCTAGATACAAATTGATCGCCACTGATGATCAAACCGACATGCACCGTGGCTTGCGGCAAAGCCTGACGAGCACTTTCTATCAAGCACTGAGTCATGCTTTCGTCTGATGGAAAGCGAGAGAGATTTAACAAGGGCACTTCATATTGGGGAAATAAAGGCGAGGCGTCCATGTCGTGCTGAAGTAGCTCTGCGCCTACCACCACGTCACCCACCTTCACATGCGGCGCCAAGCCACCCGCAACTCCCGTGAACAGAATTCTTTGAACTTGGTATTTTTCGATGAGCACGGTAGCCGTGATGGCCGCGGCCACTTTGCCAATGCCTGACAACACAGCCACCACCCTATGCCCCTGAAGATGACCTACCCAAAATTCTCGGCCAGCAACATGATGGCAGCTGGCGTCCTGCATGAGGGCCAATACGGCCGACAACTCTTCATGCATTGCACCAACGAGTGCGATGCGCGGCAGAAGCTCACTTGAGTGCATTGCGCAACTCGCGTCGCAATATTTTGCCCACGGCGGTTTTGGGCAACTCTTTTTTAAACTCAATGACTTTGGGTTGCTTGTATCCCGTTAAGTTGGCTTTGCAGTATTCACGCACAGCCAACTCTGTCAGTGCATGATCTTTTTTCACGATCACCAACTTAACAGCCTCGCCTGTTTTTTCATCGGGCACGCCCACCGCGGCACACTCCAAAATCCCGGGGCACAAAGACACTGTTTCTTCAACATCGTTGGGGTAAACATTGAAGCCACTGACCAAGATCATGTCTTTTTTGCGGTCGACAATTTTGAAATAGCCGCGTGCATCACGTATCCCAATGTCGCCTGATTTGAAATACCCATCAGGCGTCATGCAGCGTGCCGTTTCGTCGGGACGCTGCCAATAGCCCGCCATGACTTGGGGGCCTTTGATCACAATCTCTCCCGGTTGACCCATCTCCAAAACCTCATTGCCTTCGTCATCTAACAGCTTCATCAAGGTGCTGGGCAAGGGCACGCCAATGGTGCCTGTGAACTGTGAACTGGTGCTTGGGTTGCAACTGGCAGAGGGACTGGTTTCAGACAAACCATAGCCTTCGCAAATGGGACATCCAGTTTTTTTCAACCACAAAGCTGCCACGGTACTGGTGACCGCCATGCCCCCTCCCACTGACACCTTGAGATTTTTCCAATTCACTTTGTCAAAGTCGGGGTGGTTGGCCAAGCCATTGAACAAGGTATTGACCGCCGGGAAACTGTGAAAGATATGCTGTGAAAGCTCTTTCAAAACTGCAGGCAAATCGCGAGGATTGGGAATCAAGATGTTTTTTCCACCTGTGCGCAAGCCAAGCATCATGTTCACTGTGAAAGCAAAGATGTGATACAGCGGCAAAGCACACACCGAAGTGGGTTGCTCGTGGGCTGGCACTCGCTTCATGACGGGGTCGTTCCAAGCTTCTGATTGCAACAAATTGGCAATCACATTGCGATGCAAAAGAACAGCACCTTTCGAAACGCCAGTCGTACCACCCGTGTATTGAAGAACAGCAATGTCTTCTGCCGTCACTGTGGGTGGACGGAAATAGGACGCTCTGCCAAGCTGCAAGGCTTGGTTGAATTTCACTGCACCCGGGAGGTGAAATTCGAGCACCAAGTTCTTCATGTTGCGAACCACAAAATTGACTGCGGCAGATTTTGGCCAATTCAACATATCGCCCATGGCACACAAAACAATGTGCTTGACTTGCGTTAGCTCGATGCACTTTTGCAATGTGATGGCAAAGTTTTCAATGATCACAATGGCCTTGGCACCAGAGTCTCTGAGTTGATGCTCAAGTTCGGGCGGGGTGTACAAGGGGTTCACATTGACGATCACCAGACCAGCTCGCAAAATAGCAGCAACGGCCACAGGATACTGTGGCACGTTGGGCATCATGATGGCAACGCGGTCACCCTTTTCCAGACCCAGCGATTGGAAATAAGCGGCAAGGGCTTGGCTTTTGACATCGGTTTCTTGGTACGAGATGTCTTGACCCATGAAACTGTAGGCAGCTCGGTTGGCATATTTAGCAAAGCTGTCTGCCATCAGGTCAACCAAAGACTCATACTGAGAGGCGTCTATGTCAGACGGTACACCCTCAGGATAACTGTCTAACCAAACACGTTCTTCAGTCATCACTCGATCACTTTCACCATATGTTTCACCACTTTCAGGGTTGTGTGCTAACTTTTTGACCTGCAGCCACTTCGTCTAAGCGCGCTTGCTCTGCAAGGACTTTGGCAACATAACCCGTATCACTCTGCAGGGCATCACCACCTAGGTAAAAAAGCAGTCCATCTTCTACGACGCCACCTTTCAAGCGAATGTACTCATGAAGCACCTGTGTGCCAACCCGCAGGTTGGTCAACGGGTCAAAAGCTGCCAATTTGCCGCCGTATTTGTCGTATTTTTTGATGTGAATGTCGGTCATCACCTGCATCAATCCCTGCGCACCCGCTTGACTTTGAATGTAGGGATGAAAACTCGATTCAATGGCCATCACCGCCAAAATCAAGTGCGGTTTGATTTTGGTCGTCTCTGAGAGCGCATAAGCCTCGGCCACCAAGGCGGCAATGGGCTCAGGCGCGACCCTGTATTTACTGGCCAACCATGCCGCGACAGCCGCTTGCTTGCGCGGAATGTCTTTCAAATCGGTGGCCGTGGCGCGGTCAGCCGTGTTTTGCGGCTCCCACCACAAGCTAAATTGTCGCGAACGAAGCCACTCATACACATTCGACTCAGTTTGAGCCAAGATATCTGGCCGAAAAAGGGCGACGCCTAGGCCAATAACTACCACCAACCCAAGCATCGCCAAGCCACTGTGCGTCAGGCTGAAAACGCCTTTGCCAACATCTTGCAAAAAGACGCTGACAGCCGCTCTCACTTTGGCCAGTTTGGAAAGGTTTGAATTGAATGACATCAGGTGCAAGTATAGGTATTTAGATCAGGGGATAATTGGCGCCATGAAGCATCACCGAATTGTTGTGGGTTTGTCTGGCGGCGTCGACTCCGCAGTCACCGCTCACTTATTGAAAAAGCAAGGCCACGAAGTGCTTGGCATTTTCATGAAAAATTGGGAAGACGACGACGACAGCGAGTATTGTTCTGCCAACATCGACTTTGTCGATGCCGCTGCCGTGGCCGATGTGTTGGGCATTGAAATAGAGCACGTCAACTTTGCAGTCGATTACAAAGACCGCGTTTTTGCAGAATTTCTGCGGGAGTACCAAGCCGGCCGTACGCCCAATCCCGACATTCTTTGCAATGCCGAAATCAAGTTCAAATCTTTCCTAGACCACGCCATGCATGTTGGTGCAGAAAAAATTGCCACAGGCCATTACGCGCGCGTTCGCTTGAACGAATCGAAGGGTCGGCATGAATTGCTAAAAGGCTTGGACAACAGCAAAGACCAAAGTTATTTTTTGCACCGATTGAATCAAGCGCAACTGTCTAAAACTTTATTTCCAGTGGGTGAGTTGCTCAAAAAGCAGGTTAGGCAAATTGCCGAAGAAATTGGTTTGCCCAACGCCAAGAAGAAAGACTCAACAGGCATTTGCTTCATTGGCGAGCGTCCCTTCAGGGATTTTTTAAATCGCTACATTTCCAAAGAACCTGGCCTCATCAAAGATGAAACAGGCAGAACCATTGGCAAGCATGTGGGCTTGAGTTTTTACACCTTGGGCCAACGCCAAGGCTTGGGCATTGGCGGCATCAAAGCCAAAGGCGCGCAGCGGGGTGGGGGCGAACACACGCCTTGGTTTGTGGCTCGCAAAGACATGGAAAAAAATATTTTATGGGTGGTGCAAGGGCATGATCACCCTTGGCTCTTGTCACCTCAACTTGAGGCTGCTGACGCCAGTTGGTGTTCAGGCAGTGCACCTACAGCAGGCATGTATGCAGCTAAAACACGCTATCGACAAGCCGATGCACACTGCGCATTGGTGTCGCCCAATGCGGCTGAGTTTGGCTTGTCGTTTGATGAAAGCCAATGGGCTGTGACGCCGGGTCAAAGTGCCGTGTTGTATGACGGCGAAGTTTGCTTAGGCGGTGGCGTGATCAACTCGGCTGTGACCTTGACATGATCTTATTCAGAACCCAAAGTTAGCTTGCTGGGCTGCCTCTTTTCAACTGCAAACCTCAGTAGCGCTGCTGTTCTGAAAATTCCGTGCGCAAATTTGCCGTAGGGCAAGGTTAAGAACAAGGCCATGACGGTGCCCAAATGCACAGCCAACAACACAGGCATGGCAGCGGTGTTTTTGGACAGCATCAAAGCCAAGCCAGTCACACTGATGAAGAACAACAAGGCAATGAATCCGCGGTCCATGGGACGCTGTTGAACATCGCCATGCTGAGGGTCGCGCGCCAAATTCAAGCGCCACAAACCCAAGGTGCCCAGCGCCAATGAAATACCCCCCACGGTGCCCAATATTTTGGGCAAGCTGGTGAAGTCATAAGGTGCAGGCCAACCAAACGCGTAGTGATACAGGGTGGCAACGCTGGTAGCGGCAAAGCACAACATAAAACCATAGAACGTGAGGTGGTGCATGCGTTTGCGCGCTAGCGTGAAAGCGTCGTCTTCGTTGTTGCAACCATCGCCATGGCCACCGCCCAAGTATTTCAAACGCAAAACATCGTGCGCCGCCTCAGTGGCTGCTGGCGAACTCAAAGGTGCACCACTGGTAGCCGGCGTGACTTCACGCCAAAACTTTGTCACACCCAAAGCCAGAGCCAATACAGACCACAGGAAAATAGGCGCAAACATGCTCACCATGAGGTTGTGAGGGAAGATGGCATAAAAACTATTTTCCACAGGGCCACCCCACAGCGTGCCGTTGCTTTGAATGGCCAAGATCAAAAACAAACTCAAGCTGAAGGCCAAGGCCATTGACACAGTCAGGCCGTTGCTTTTATAGAGTCCGCCCAAGGCTTTGGGCCAAGCGTAATCTGCGTAGGTTTGTCCACGCACCGTGGCCATCGACTTAGGCACATTGATGGCAAATTCATGCGGCGGCGCATATTGGCAAGCGTGCAAACACGCACCGCAGTTGTGGCACAAATTGGCCAAATAATGAATGTCTGCTTTGCCAAATTCCAAGCGCCGCGTCATGGCGGGAAACACTGCGCAGAAGCCTTCGCAATAGCGGCAGCCATTGCAAATTTGAAGTTGCCGCGCCACCTCTTTTTCAGCGCCCGTTAAAACGATTTCACCGCGCGCTAAAGCCTGCGCTTCTTGAGTCAGTTGTTGAAGTGTTTGCATGGTGTTGTATTCAAGCGGTAACGCGCGTATCCCTGTCAGCTGTGCCTTGCATCACCTGTGTTGCCAAACGTGGCACCGCGTCAGGAATGCCCAAAGCAGCCCGTGCTGCTTGCTGCCCAGAAATACGGCCAAAAGCCGTGCCAATGGTCATGCCAACACCTGCGGTGTAGCCTTTGCCTAAAACGTTGCCGGCCATCATCTCGCCAGACACAAACAAATTAGGGCTTGGCTGATTGTCAAAGCGGACGGCTGTGGTGTCATCGGTTTTCAAGCCCAAATAGGTGAAGGTGATGCCCGGTTTAACGGGATAGGCATAAAAGGGTGCTGTATCAAGTGGCAAGGCCCAATGTGTCTTTGCAGGCGACAGGCCTTCGGTATGACAATCGTCCAACACGGTGTGGTCAAAATGGCCGGGCACACAAGCTTTGTTGTAGGCGTTCAAGGTGGCCATGAAGGTGGCCACATTCAAGCCTAGCTTTTGCGCAAGTTCTGGCAGCGTTTGCGCAACGGTGCCTTCAAACACCGGCGGCATAAAGCGACCCACTGCCTTGGCATCTGAAATGGAGAAGCCAATTTGACCTGGTTGCTGAGCCACCAAGCGGCCCCAAATAGCGTAGCGCTTGGGCCAAAAATCTTCGCCTTCGTCGTAAAACCGCTCAGCGTTTTTGTTCACCACCACGCCCAAAGACACACAGTCGATGCGCGTGCAAATGCCGCCGTCGTACAAAGGTGCGCGAGCATCAATGGCCACCATGTGCGCTTGGGTAGGATCGCCAATTTGATCGGCTCCCGCATTCAGCAGGTGCTTGAGCAATGTGCCTTGGTTGAATTTGGTACCGCGAATTAAAAAATTGTCAGCTGGAAATTCACCCAGCTCATTTTGACCCCAAGCTTCACGCAGCCAGCCCAAGTTGGATTCAAAACCACCAGCAGCCATCACACATGTTTTGGCGGTCACTCGCTCTGTTCGAAGTAGCTCGCCCGTAGGCGTTTTGTGAGTCACGATTGCAGCCTTGAAAACGCCATTTTCAATGTCGATTTCATTGACTTCAGCGTTGTACTGAATTTGGATCCCTAACTTTTCTGCACTTCTGTAATAAGCATTGATCAAGGCTTTGCCACCGCCCATGAAAAAGGCATTGGTTCGTGCCGTATGCAAAGCGCCTGACAGTGAGGGTTGAAATCTAACGCCGTGCTTGACCATCCAAGGCCTGCAGTGGTGCGAATGGCGAATGGCCAAACGCGCCATGTGCTCGTTGGTCAGGCCGCCGGTCACCTTCAGCAGATCTTGCCAAAACTCTTCCTCAGAATAGGCTTCTTCCAACACATCTTGCGGCGCATCGTGCATGCAGCGCAAGTTGCGGGTGTGCATGGAATTGCCACCACGCCATTCGCGAGGCGCAGACTCAAGCACCATGACACTGGCCCCTGCTTCGCGGGCCATGAGTGCCGCACTCAAGGCTGCGTTGCCACCCCCAATGACCAAAACATCCAGGCTCATGAAAGGTACTCCGACATTTAGAACTGGTAGCGGCGCAAACCGCCGTCCACTGGAATCACAGCACCCGTGATGTAGCTGGCCAAAGGCGATGACAAGAAGGTCACTAAATTGGCCATGTCTTCGGGTTCGCCATAGCGGCCCATGGGGATTTCGTTTTCGCACTGCCACTGACGGTATTCAGGGGTGTAATTGCGAAAGATTTGCTCAGAGTGAATTCGGCCAGGCGGGATACAGTTCACGGTAATGCCATGCGGGCCCACCATGCGTGACAAGCCTTTGGCCCAACTGTGAATACCGGCCTTGGCACAGAAAGCACCGTTCACATGATCGGGCTCACTCTTGCCAGTGATGTTGATGATGCGGCCCCATTTGCGCGCAATCATTTGATCCACCAAGGCATCGGCCACTTGGCGTGGGCGGTGAAAGTTCAGTGTCATGGCCTCCTGCCAAGCTTCTTCACTCACATGCAAATCTTTGAAGCTGCGTGAACCGCCTGCGTTGTTGACCAAGATGTCAACATGGCCCAAGCCTTGAATGGCAGCCGACGTGAGTTTGGCGGCAGCGTCTTCAGGATAAAGGTCTGATTCAATGATGACGGGACGATAACCACCGGCCGCCACGATTTCATCGGCCACTTCTTGCAACTTGTCGGCGCGGCGTGCTGAGATGGCCAGTTTCACGCCTTCTGCGGCCAAAGCTTTGGCAATGCCGCGGCCAATGCCGACGCTGGCACCTGTCACAAGCGCTGTTTTGTCTTTGAGTTGCAAGTCCATGGTGTCCCTTTTTCGATGAATGTTATTGTGATGCTTGTCACTTTAACTGCCATCAAGGGCCATTGATCAGCCCCAAAAGGATTGGGGTATCAATAAAAGTGATACCCCGCACACGAACTCTCAATTAGGACGTGACGCGCGCGCCGGTCCAAACCCCTTGGGAGACAAGTTGCTGAGCGCAGTCTTTCAAAACCACGCGCGCTGCCAAAGCAACTGGCGACAATTCATCCTCGGACAAACTGCAAAGCACATTGACGCGCTGGACATTGGCTGTCGAAATGCGTGCCATGTGGAACCTTTGCCCGGCATCAGGAAATCTGGCCACAGCGGCCCAAGGTTGCAGAGTGGCGCCCAAGCCTGCATCGACAGCATCCATCAGCAAGGCCAATGAGTCAATTTCCAAGACCACATTGGGCACCAGTTTGATCCTTGCGAAGGCGGCATCGAGCGTACTTCTGAGGCCATGCGGTCCCGTTGGCAAAATGAGCGCCTCATGCTTCAACTGGCTCAATTTGAGGGTGTTGGGCATTTTTGCGCGGGTGTTCTTTTTGGCGCTGATGAAGAACAAATCCTCCTCTAAAAGCGGCATGACGCTCCAGCGTCGCGCTGTTTTCAAATCGGGGCTGGGCAACAGATGGGAGTCAAACAAAACCGCTAAATCTAGCTGGCGCGCATTCAACATGCTTGTCAGGTGGCCAGACAAACTTTCCACCATGTGCAGACGAACATCAGGATAACGCTCTCTCAGGGCACGCATCAAAGGCATGCCCAACACCGCGGCCGTGGTGGGTGCCATGCCCACACTGACGGTGCCAGACAAGCGCGATTCTTGGGCAGCGCGAACGGCTTGTTCAGCATGCCTTAGCGTGAGTTGGGCTTCGCGGAAAAAGGCGACGCCCGCTTCGGTCGGTGTGACGCCCTGAGGCGAGCGCTGAAGGAGCCGGGTAGACAGCTCGCTTTCAAGCTTGGTAATTTGTTGACTGAGAGCAGACTGAACCACATTCAAGTCAAGCGCGGCTCGGCTGATGCTGCCGACTTCGACCACTTTAACGAACGCACGCAACTGCCGAAGTTCCATGGTTCGTTCTAGCCCCGCAACACATTCAACAGATCAATGGGTGTCATGGCAGCATTGCGGCTATGAACAACTGATAACGGCTTAAAACGGAATATCGTCGTCCATGTCGTCAAAACCACTGGCAGGCTTGGCGGCAGGTTTGCCAGCTGGGGCGCCAGCAGCGGCTGGGCGAGTTGCAGCGGGTCGACGCGCAGGTGCGCCGCCATCTTCATCGCCACCACTGGGGCCGCCCATGCCTTCACGGGCGCCAAGCAATTGCATTTCGGTGGCAATGATGTCGACGGTGTTTTTCTCAACGCCGGCTTGGTCGGTGTATTTGCCGTATTTCAGGCGGCCTTCGATGTAAATGGGCCGGCCTTTTTTGACATATTCGCCGGCAATTTCAGCCAAGCGGTCATAGAAAGTGACGCGGTGCCATTGAGTGTCCTCAACGGTTTCACCAGACGTGCGGTCTTTGCGGCGGCTGGTAGTGGCGATGCTGATATTGGCCACGGCCTGGCCAGAGGGCAGGTAGCGAATTTCGGGGTCACGGCCGCAGTTGCCGATCAGAATGACTTTGTTGACGGATGCCATGTTTGTTTCCTTGAAATCTCTTGCGATGAACAGGTGCAATTATGCTTGTTAGCGGG
>CANNNB010000043.1 GCA_947505995.1 Comamonadaceae bacterium | reverse complement strand
GATACGGAATATTTTTATTCAGTAGCTTTTCAGCTACTGGACGGATTGAATCGAAATGAGTGTTTTGTTTGGATCTTTGCTGTCTTTTTTGCAGTGGCTGTTTGCGCCGCTCGAGACACCATTGCCTGCGCGCGCTCACAACCTCGAATCTTCCACGCGCCCCTTTCCACATTTCAGCGACAAATTTGCGCTCATGAATGTCGGAATCAATTGGCAATTCCCTTCGTTTCGAACGTCAGTCTCGGCACCGTTGGCTCATTAAGAGCTGGTTGTTAAACAGGTGATCCGGCCCCAACGCCACATTTGGCGGGGCTTGCTTTACTGACATCTTGAAAAGAAGGGACGCATCATGAAACGGATGCTGATCAACGCCACGCAGGCTGAAGAACGCCGCTTGGCCATCGTCGATGGACAAAAACTCCTCGACTACGAAATTGAAATTGAAGGCCGCGAGCAACGCAAAGGCAACATCTACAAAGCGGTTGTGACACGCGTAGAGCCATCCCTAGAAGCCTGCTTCGTCGACTATGGCGAAGAGCGTCACGGCTTCTTGCCTTTCAAAGAAATCTCCCGCCAATACTTCGCCGAAGGCGTTCCAGTTAGCCAAGCGCGCATCAATGATGTGATACGTGAAGGCCAAGAGCTGTTGGTGCAAGTAGAAAAAGAAGAGCGTGGCAATAAGGGCGCGGCCCTCACCACCTTCATCAGTTTGGCTGGCCGTTATGTGGTCCTCATGCCCAACAACCCTCGGGGTGGTGGCGTCAGCCGACGCATTGAAGGCGATGACCGTGCTGAGCTTAAAGAAGCCATGGACCAGTTGGAATACCCCAAAGGAATGTCCATCATTGCGCGCACTGCCGGCATTGGCCGCAGCGCACCAGAACTCCAATGGGACTTGAACTATTTGCTCAAGTTATGGACCGCAATTGATGGCGCCACGCAAGGTGCCAAAGGTGCCTTCCTCATTTACCAAGAGTCGAGCTTGGTCATTCGTGCTATTCGCGATTACTTCAACAGTGATATCGGCGACATCCTGATCGACACCGACGACATCTACGATCAAGCTCAGCAATTCATGAGTCACGTGATGCCCGAGTTCGCACCCCGTGTGAAGCGTTACCGCGACGATGCGCCCTTGTTCAGCCGTTTCCAAATTGAGCATCAAATTGAATCGGCCTATGCACGCACGGTGCAATTGCCATCTGGCGGTGCCATCGTCATTGATCACACCGAAGCCTTGGTTTCGGTGGACGTCAACTCAGCTCGCGCCATCAAGGGCGGTGACATTGAAGAAACCGCTACGCGTACCAACCTTGAAGCGGCCGACGAAGTGGCTCGCCAAATGCGCTTGCGCGATTTGGGCGGCCTGATCGTCATTGACTTCATCGACATGGAAGAGTCTCGCAATCGCCGCGATGTCGAGAATCGTTTGCGCGACGCCTTGCGTCAAGACCGCGCTCGTGTTCAATTCGGCTCTATCAGCAAATTTGGCCTCTTAGAGATGAGCCGCCAACGCTTGAAGCCTGCCCTTGCTGAGGGCTCCTCCATTCCTTGCCCTCGTTGCGGCGGCTCCGGCCACGTGCGCGACACAGAAAGCTCGGCTTTGCAAATTTTGCGAATCATCCAAGAAGAGTCCATGAAGGACAACACCGCTGCAGTGCACGCGCAAGTGCCTGTGGAAGTGGCCTCGTTCTTGTTGAACGAAAAGCGTCCTGAAATTGCCAAGATTGAATTGAAGCAACGCATCAATGTGTTGTTGGTCCCCAATAAATCTTTGGAAACACCGCACTACAAGCTAGAGCGCTTGAAGCACGATGATCCTCGCTTGGACAACATTGAAGCCAGCTACACCATGGCTGAAGTGGTGGAAGATCCCACCACCGTCACACGTCGATCGCAAGAGCCCACCAACCGTCAAACACCGGTTATCAAAGGCGTGTTGCCTGATGCACCTGCGCCAGCTTCCTTGCCGAAGGCTGAAGTCACAAATAAAGCTCCAGCTCAAACCAGTCAAAGCATTGCAAAAGCTGAAAGCTCAGGCGGTTTCTTTGGTTGGCTGAAGCGCTTGTTTGGCGGCACCACAGAAGCCAAAGAAGAACCTGCCAAAAATGTGGGGAAACGCGGCGAACGAACCGTTAAAGACGGCGAGCGCAATGAACGTGGCGATCGCAGCGGCGATCGCCGTGGCGGTCGCGGTGGACGTGGCGGCCGTCGTGGCGATAGAAACGATCGTGGTGAACGCACTGAGGGCACAATCGAGCGTACAACCGAGCGCACTGAGGGCACCGAGACACGCGCTCCGCGCGAAAATGCAGGCAACCGACGCGGAGCCGAACGCAACGAACGAAGCGGTCAACGTGGTGAGCGCGGAGAGCGCGGTGAGCGCCGTGAAAATACCAACGCCAATGCAAATGGCAACGTGACCGTTGACACTCAGAATGTGAGTGCTGAAGTCACTGAATCCAATCAAGCAGACCCGCGCAACGAAACGCGCTCGGAAAGAGCTCCGCGCGGAGAAGGCCGACGTGAACGAGGCGAAGGCCGCAGGGAACGTGGTGATCGCGGAGAACGTCGCAACAATGACAATGGTCGCCCAAATAGTGGTTCTGAAAATACAGAAAATCGCGGAACTTCCCAAGCTGAGCTGAATGACAACGCTGAGGGCCAAGCCAATGGCGCTTCTGCTTCTACATCTCAAGGTGAGGAACGTCAGGACACTGCGAATGGCACGCCAGAGCGCAAAGAACGCCGCTCTCGCGACCGTTATGGCCGAGACCGCAGAGAGCGCAACCCCAACAACGACGGCAACACTTCAGAGAACATGCAATCTGAAACCGCAACCCAAGAGGGCCAAGCCCAAGAAGATGCACCCGTCGCACGTTCTTACTTTGACCGTGCAGCAAGTTCTGCGACACCTGTTGACACAACAGAAAGAGCAGCGCCTGCTGCCGAATCAACACCCAAGCAAACTGCCTCAACTGCAGTCGGCTTGCCCAAGGTTCAAGCCTACGAATTGCCAATGGCAAGTCTTGTCCAAGTCGCAGAAAACTCCGGACTGCAATGGGTCAACTCTGATCCAGAAAAAATTGCACAAGTTCAAGCTGCCATTGCAGCAGAACCCAAAGCTGTGCATGTTCCTCGTGTTAGGCCGCCTGTTGTTGTCGTTGATGAAGGACCATTGGTCTTGGTGGAGACTCGCAAAGACTTAAACGACATGAAACTGCCGTTCTGAAGGCAGAAATTGAGGCCAGAAATTGCAAAGAACCCGAGGTTCTTGCTTCCAAAAAAAAGGACCTGCGGGTCCTTTTTTCTATGCCATTGCCGCTTTCTTTAAAGCCGCCACTGCTGCCGGCAGATCTTCACGTTGTTCGGCAAGTTCTGCCAATGAGCGCCATGCCTGTCTTCGCATGACAGAATCTTCTAGCGCTGGCGCAGCTTGGGTAAGAAGCAACTGAGCCTTTCCCCATAGCTGCCTTTTTTGACACAAGCGCCCCGCTAAAAATTGTAAAAGAGGCTCACGCGGATTGCTTTTTTGCGACGACTCAATCAGCGCCAACCAATCACGCTCTTCGCTTGTTTCTTGTCCCGTGAAGCTTTGCTCTAAGGTTTGAGTCAATTTCAATTGTTGCGCCCTGGACAGACTCTGCGGCGTTGCTTGCCACTTAACCCAAATAGGTTTTAGCCAAGTTCTGACAACGACTGGCTCACCCTTCAGGCTGAGCAAATGCTGCGCTGCTTGAATAGCCAGATCGGGTGATTGACGTTGCGCTTCAGCCAAACGCCCCCAAAGCCTTTGCATTTGTCCTAACTCATGCGTTTTTGCAATCAACTCAAAAACCAAGCTGCGTATCATGCTTTCGGCCGCTTCTGAAGTGAAAGCACGGTGCTTGATAAGCAGCAAAGCGGTGTCTAAGGCCTGAGATGGCTCACCGGCCAAGCGGGCGGCCTTTAAACGCAATCGCATGGCCAAGGTTCGACGTGATACACCGAGTGGCAATCGATCTAACCAAAGCAAACTTTCAGAGGCATCTCTGTCATCCAGTGCCCACCGAGCTGCTCTCAACATACTGCCTTCAATGAGCGATTGACGCAGGTTTGCAAGGCCGCCTGCAGGCTCCTGCAGGGCCTGGTCCAGGTGGGACTGGCGCGTGGCCTTGTCATGCAGGGCATGGGCTGATTCAGCTGCCAAAATATGGGCGACACATCTCAAGGCAGCTGCATGTTCCAGCACCTCGCCGCCATCGGACAAAGACTTTTCTCTGACTAGCACCAACTCGGCCGATTTACGCGCTCGCAAAAACCTGCCTTCCATGAACTGTGCCATGGCGTCTAACAAGGCAGCATGCGCCGCACGCTCTTTTTGTTGTAAGCGCCAGCGCTTGGCTTGCCGAGGCAATTCAAACAAGGCTGTGAGTGCGCGTTGTGCCCAGTGCAAGGTCAACAAAATCATGACCAACGCAAATAAAACCAAGTTCAAAGAGAGATCAACGCGGTAGGGTGTCCAAAAAATCGCGACCGTACCGACGTTGTTTGAAGCTAGCAAGGCCGTGGCCACAGCCACAGCAAACAAACTCATGAGCCAAAGTGCAGCGCGCATGATTTTTACTTTCCTGATGACGCCGTAGCTAGCGCAGCCAAAGAACCATCAAGTCTTGGAATAGCATTGCCCTTGCTCAATGCTTGAGCTTTCTCTAACAATTGCAATGCATGTTGTGTTTTGCGCGCCCCTGAGTCGAAATATTTTTTCAGGACTACTGCAACTGCTTGCATGTCTGCGCGGGCCGCATCGTTCTGTCTGGCCAACAAACCAAGCCTTGCATTGAGCAATTTGAGTTTCAAATTTTCACGCAAGAAATACCCTTGTTCTGGGGCCAACAGCGCCGCCTCAGGACTGTCAATGCGGCTGACCCGCAAAAGCCCGCGCGCTTCCAGCATGAACCGCTCAAGCACTGTCTGCCACCAAGCCGAATTCTGAGTGTGAGTGAGATTTGCATCAACAGGTTTGGATGGGCTTGCTGTGGACCGGATCATTTCATTGGCCAAAGGCAACTCATCTGCCAAGGCCACAATTTCATCCAACACCAACAACATCCCAGGCAGGTCTGTAATTTGAACTGATTTGACCAGTTCAAGGTCGCGATCGATGGCTCGTTGAATGTTAATCAAGCGTGGATTGGATGCTCTTTGAAGTCGCAATTGAGCGGTTTTGAGGACGCCCAACAAAGGCTCCAAGCTACTGGTTAATTGAGCCTGCTGCTGCGCCAGTCGCAACGAAGACTCAATGTCCAAAACCAAGTTTTCATCGCGTGAACGAGACAAAGTTTGAATGAGCTCCTCGAGTTGAGCCCGCTGCAATGTCGCTTCACCCAACCTAGACTCAACCAAGGCCATTCGGGCGGCACTGTCTTTCACGCTGTCTTGCGCTTGTTTGGCCCAAGCTTTGGCTTCCAGAGATTGTTGACCTGCGTCAGCACTTTGTCTTGCAAGTTGGCCTTGAATGCGAGAAAGCTTTTCCCAGAGCAGACCACTGAAAATAATCGCCACGACGGCCAACATCACAGGCAACCAAAATATCAAGGGCCGGCGCTGCGACCTCTTGTCCTGCACCGATGTGGCGGCAGACTCGACGCTTGGATCCTTGGAATTTTCAGTGCTCATGCCATTGATTTTATAGATGCCAGCAATGAACTGAACCCTGGCGGGGCAATAGAAACAGTACCCCAACCCATTTTTTGGGCTAATTCGGCCATTCTGGGGTGAGTGACAGTGGCTTTGGCCATTGACCAATTGGCCTTCGGGCATTGCGAGATGAGGGCTTGAAGCGCAGCTGAACTGCTGAACAACCAAACGGCACCATCAGCAATGTACTGATGAACGAGCGCTTTCTGTGACTCTGTCAACTGAACGGGTGTGCGTTGGTAGGCTGCAATGGCTGAGACCTTCACTTTTGCTTTTTCAAGTTCCAGAGCTAGCCAATCTCGTCCAGCCGTAGCTCCCGATTCATCAGCACCCCGCACAAACAACACATCCATGCCCTGGACTGCTTGTGTACCCACAACCTCCCACAAAGCCTCTGAATCGAGCTGTCTTGCTTGCCCTGAGGGTTGGTCAATCTGGCTGAAAGGGATGCCACATTGCACCAAAGCAGCCGCGGTACCGGGACCCGTGCACCAAGCGCGCGCCACCAGAAAATGCTCAACCCAATCAGGCTGATGACGAAGTGCTTGGGCTAAAAATCGAACGGCATTGGCGCTGACAAACATAACCACTTGGCTGCGTTTTAAATGTGCCAACGCCTCCATCGCAGTTTGAGTCGTCAAAAATTCTGTCAATTCTAGAAGTGGCAATCGAAGGGCTTGATAGCCCGCTTCATTCAATGAATCGACCCAAGCGTTTGCATCTTGCGCAGGTCGAGTGACCACAACTTGCGTCATGGCGAAGTGGCGAGATTCATCAGTGGGCACCGCCACGTCTTAGCTCGGCTGCAATTTGGGTTCCCAAACTTTCAGCCTCTTCAAGGCTGACCACTTGAGCAACAACTTGAGCGGTGACCAAGGTGGCTGAGCCCTCTGGGTCACCCCATGCCGCTCGCAGGCTCAATGTTGGGCCCGACAAGGTGGCATGCGCAGCCAAAGGCATAGAGCAACTTCCGCCCATTGCGCGACTGACAGCACGTTCAGCCGCCACTGCCAACCAAGAAGTTGAGTGGACCAAGGGCTTCAAGGCATCGATTAAATCGGTTCGCCCAGCGCAAATTTCTATGCCCAAGGCACCTTGCCCTGCAGCCGGCAGCATTTGTTCAGTTTCAAAGATATGGCGAATTCGGTCAGACAACTGCAAGCGTTTCAACCCCGCCGCCGCCAAAATAATGCCGGCATAGAGGCCTTCATCCAATTTGCGCAAGCGCGTGTCTAAGTTGCCACGCAAAGGCTCAATTTTCAAATCAGGTCGAAGCGCCCTGAGCAAAACGGTTCTGCGAAGGCTAGACGTGCCCACCACGGCACCTTGTGGCAAGTCCATCAAAGTGGCGTATTGGCTTGACACCCAGGCATCACGAGGGTCTTCTCGTTCCATGACGCAGGCCAACTCGAAGCCCTCGGGCATGTCCATGGGGACGTCCTTGAGGGAGTGCACTGCAATGTCTGCTCGCCCCTCTGAAAGCGCCACTTCCAGTTCTTTGACAAACAAACCTTTGCCACCGACTTTGCTGAGGCTGCGGTCTAGAATTTGATCACCCTGGGTGGTCATACCCAATAGGTGAACTTCAAAACCGCGCGCCTGCAAGATGGCTTGAACATGTTCAGCCTGCCACATGGCCAAGCGGCTTTCACGTGTGGCAATGACAATAGGACGATTGGAATGGGAGGGTGTAGAAGGGTTCAAACCAGTAACCTGTTCGTAATTTTTCAAGCAATTCAAATGCTAGCATGACACAAGCCCTTTATACAGACGTGTCGTCATGCCAAACACAACAATTCCTCCTCTGAAACGCAATTCTCGTGACAACGAACGCCCTTTGGTTGAGGACATCCGCTTATTAGGTCGCCTTTTGGGGGATGTGATTCGAGAGCAGGAAGGCGGCGAGATTTTCGAATTGATCGAAAAAATTCGCAAACTGTCTGTGGCTTTTAGGCGAGATGCCGATCAAGATGCCGACAAATCTTTGAAAAAGCTACTCAAGGGCTTGCCGGGCGACCACGCCGTCAGCGTGATTCGTGGCTTTACTTATTTCAGCCACTTGGCCAATTTGGCGGAAGACAGACATCACATCCGCAGACGCGCTATTCACGAGCGTGTGGGCGACGCCCACGAGGGCAGCATTGAAGTTGCGTTGCAACGGCTGCGTTGGGCGGGCATTACGCCCAAAATCATTTCACAAACCTTGGCCCATAGCTTTGTCTCACCGGTGCTGACCGCCCATCCGACAGAAGTGCAGCGACAAAGTATTTTGAGTGCTGAACGCGACATTGCACAGTTGTTGAACGAACGCGATGAAATCAAAGCACGTGCAGCCGTGGTGAACGCCGCAAAGGACGCCTTGACGCCCAAAGAATTGGCGGCCAACGAGCAACGAATGCGCGCACGTGTCATGCAACTTTGGCAGACGCGTTTGCTGCGCTTTTCGAAGTTGACGGTTGCCGATGAAATTGAAAATTCTTTAAGCTACTACGAGTCAACTTTTCTGCGAGAAATTCCCAAAATTTATGCGGCACTGGAAGAAGCATTGGGAACGCATCCCGTTGCGCCTTTCTTGCGCATGGGCCAGTGGATAGGCGGCGACCGCGACGGCAACCCCAATGTCAACGCACAAACCCTGCAACACGCGCTAAAAAGACAGGCGGAAGTGGCATTGCGCCACTACCTCACTGAAGTGCATTTCTTGGGCAGTGAGTTGTCTTTGTCGGCCATGTTGGTTAGTTTTTCACCCGCCATGAAAGCCTTGGCAGAAAAATCGCCAGACACCAACGTTCACCGCATGGACGAGCCCTACAGGCGCGCTCTGACTGGCATGTATGCGCGATTGGCAGCCACACTTAAATCATTGACAGACGGTGATGCGGCAAGGCATGCGATTGCGCCGCAAAATCCTTACCCAAACGCCAGCAGCTTTCTCGCAGATTTGAAAATCATTCAAACCTCCTTGCAAAACCATCATGCAAAAACCTTGGCCGCTCAGCGACTTGACCCACTGATTCGTGCGGTGGAAGTATTTGGCTTCCATTTGGCAACGGTTGACTTGCGCCAAAGCTCAGACCAACACGAAAAAGTAGTCTGCGAATTATTGGCAACAGCGCGCGTAGAAAAAGATTACGCAGCGCTTGATGAACAAAGTAAGCGCAAGCTGTTAATGGCAATGCTCAATGAAGCAAGGCCTTTGCGCATTCCTGGTGCCACTTACTCAGAACATGCCCTTTCTGAATTGGCCATTTTTGAGGCTGCCCGTGAGGCGCGCGGAAGTTACGGCGCAGAAGCAATTCGACACTACATCATCAGCCACACTGAAAGTGTGAGTGACCTGCTGGAGGTCTTGCTGCTACAGAAAGAACTGGGCTTGATGCGCGGTACTTTGGATCACATTGCTCAAGTTGATTTGATTGTGGTGCCTTTGTTTGAAACCATTGAAGACTTGCGTAATTCTGCCGGCATCATGCGCGAGTTCTACGCCTTACCTGGCATTGCCAATTTGGTACAGCGTTCAGGTGCCGAGCAAGACATCATGTTGGGTTATTCAGACAGCAACAAAGACGGCGGCATTTTCACCAGCAATTGGGAGTTGTACCGCGCAGAAGTGGCTTTGGCGGAAGACTTCGACCGACTGGCCAACAGTCACAAAATTCAACTGCGCATGTTTCATGGTCGGGGTGGCACAGTCGGCCGCGGCGGTGGCCCCAGTTACCAAGCCATCTTGGCGCAACCTCCGGGCACGGTTAAAGGTCAAATTAGACTGACCGAGCAAGGTGAAGTGATTGGCTCTAAGTATGCCAACCCCGAAATTGGAAGGCGAAATTTAGAGACCTTGGTGGCTGCCACTTTAGAAGCCACTTTGTTGCAACCCACGAAGCCAGCAGCTCGCAACTTTTTAGAAACTGCAACACTGCTTTCGCAGGCCAGTATGCAAGCCTACCGCCACTTGGTTTATGAAACAGCAGGCTTCAATGATTACTTCTTTGAGGCCACACCCATTCGAGAAATTGCAGAGCTCAACATTGGCTCCCGCCCTGCCTCCCGCAAAGCCAATCAAAAAATTGAAGATTTGCGCGCAATCCCTTGGGGCTTTAGTTGGGGCCAATGCCGACTGACCTTACCAGGATGGTTTGGCTTTGGTTCGGCAGTCGACCAGTTTCTAGATCGCCCCACAGACAAAGAGCGCAAAGCAGCCTTGGCTTTGCTCCAAAAAATGGTCAAACAATGGCCCTTCTTCAAAACCCTGCTGTCCAACATGGACATGGCCTTGGCCAAAAGCGACTTGGCTCTGGCCTCTCGCTACAGCGAACTGGTGAGCGACACCAAATTGAGAAAAAAGATTTTTACGGCCATCGAAGCCGAATGGCACCGGACTGCCAATGTCATGACACTCCTCACAGGCGAAAAACACCGTTTGGCCAACAATCCTGCGCTGGCCCGGTCCATTCGCCATCGTTTCCCCTACATCGACCCCCTGCATCACCTGCAGGTTGAACTGATACGGCGTTTTCGCGATGGCAAGGCAGACGAACGTGTCCAAAGAGGCATCCATCTCTCGATCAACGGGATTGCAGCCGGACTGAGGAACACGGGATAAATCGCTAGGAAGGCTTTTTTCGTCGTTTTCAGTCTGTTTTGAGGGTCTGCCACGCGTTCGAGGAGCCTGGCAACCCGATAAAATCTGCAAATGTCTAAAAACCAATTCGATCAAAAGTCCCAGGCCTGGTCGGCCTTGTTTTCCGAGCCCATGAGCGATCTGGTGAAGCGCTACACGTCAAGTGTCTTTTTCGACAAGCGACTTTGGCAATCGGACATACAGGGCAGTTTGGCCCATGCCGAGATGTTAGCCATTCAAAAAATCATCAGCCCCCAAGATCTGGTCGACATTCAGCGCGGCATGGCTCAAATTACTCAAGAAATTACACAGGGCCAGTTTGATTGGAAACTGGATTTAGAGGATGTGCACCTCAACATTGAAGCACGCCTGACTCAAATTGTGGGCGATGCGGGTAAGCGTCTGCATACCGGACGGAGCCGCAATGACCAAGTGGCCACCGATGTGCGTTTGTGGTTGGTCAGTGAGATTGATTTGATCACCAGCCTTTTAAATGACCTGCAGAAATCATTGATAGAAGTGGCCGAGCGCCATGTGGATGTGATCTTGCCTGGCTTCACTCATTTGCAAGTGGCCCAACCCGTGAGCTTTGCTCATCACCTGTTGGCCTATGTCGAAATGTTTGCGCGCGATGCCGAACGCATGGTCGATGTGCGCCGTCGTACCAATCGCCTGCCTTTGGGCTCTGCCGCCTTGGCCGGCACCACTTACCCGATTGACCGTGAGCTCGTGGCCAAAAAACTTGGCATGGTGGACGAGCTTGGCGATGCCTGCGTCAGCCAAAATAGCCTCGATGGCGTAAGCGATCGCGACTTTGCCATTGAATTTACAGCCGCAGCCTCTTTGTGCATGGTGCACATCAGCCGCTTAAGTGAAGAACTCATTTTGTGGATGAGCCAAAACTTTGGCTTTGTGAAAATTGCCGATCGATTCACCACCGGCAGCTCCATCATGCCGCAGAAGAAAAATCCGGATGTGCCAGAACTGGCGCGTGGCAAAACAGGTCGTGTGGTGGGGCACCTCATGGGGCTTATCACGCTCATGAAGGGCCAGCCGCTGGCCTACAACAAAGACAACCAAGAAGACAAAGAACCGTTGTTTGACACCGTGGACACACTTAAAGACACCTTGCGCATCTTCAGTGAAATGATTGGCGGTCAAACCAATTCGCAAACGGGTCAAAAAGAAGGCGGCATTAGCGTCAACGCAGCAGCCATGCAAGCTGCCACCAAAAAAGGTTATGCCACCGCCACAGATTTAGCCGATTATTTGGTCAAGAAGGGCCTGCCCTTCCGCGATGCACATGAGGTGGTGGCACATGCCGTGAAAACTGCCCAAACGCAAAACCTAGACTTGAGCGAATTGCCCCTGGCCACCTTGCAGCAGTTCAACCCAAGTATTCAGGCCGATGTGTTCGAATGTCTCAGCTTAGTGGGGTCGCTGAACGCTCGAAATACTTTGGGTGGCACTGCGCCAGATCAAGTACGTCTCCAAATTGCGCGTCATCATGCGCGATTGGGTTTTTAAAAAGGGGTTGAGATGGAAACCATTCAAACTGATCAAGCTGCGCTATCGTCCTATGCCGCTGGCCTTCACTGGTCTGCTAATTTGTACACAGGCGATGGCCGCATGGACCACACACACGAAGAGTTTGTGACCATGCTCAACGCTTTATTGCTCACGCCACAATCTGAACAACTGAATTTGTACCGTGAATTTTTAAATCACACCGTTGAGCATTTTGCTCAAGAAGACCGCTGGATGTTGGCTACAGGGTTTAGCGAAGACAATTGTCACGCAGGCCAACACGCCACTATTTTAGAAACCATGCGAGCGGTTGAAACCCACTATGTGCAAGGCGACACAGAAATCATTACTCGATTGGCTGAGGCTTTGGCTGAATGGTTTCCCCAACATGCTGCGTCCATGGACGCTGGCTTGGCCTTGCATTTGAAATCTGTGAACTTCGACAGCGAAACAGAAACCTTGGCAGATCCCTCCGTCGTTCAAAACGTCACCATGTCGGGTTGCGGTAGCGTGAGCTGCAGCTAATCATTTCTAGCGCCCACCTTATAAGCTGAACAACACATATTGGAAATTAAAGATGTCTGTGATCACCACCATTGAAGAGTTACGCGTCCTGGCTCAAAAACGTGTTCCGCGAATGTTTTACGACTACGCAGACAGCGGCTCTTGGACTGAAAGTACTTACCGCGCGAACGAAAGTGATTTTCAGAAAATCAAATTGCGTCAGCGCGTGGCGGTTAACATGGAAAATCGCAGCACAGCCAGCACCATGATTGGCCAGCAGGTTGCCATGCCAGTGGCCATTGCGCCCACGGGCCTGACTGGCATGCAACACGCCGATGGCGAAATATTGGCAGCAAGGGCCGCCAAAAAGTTTGGTATTCCCTTCACCCTATCAACCATGAGCATTTGCTCCATCGAGGATGTGTCAAAAGGCACTGACGGTCATCCTTTCTGGTTTCAGCTTTATGTGATGCGTGACCGAGATTTCATTGAGCGTTTAATTGAACGCGCCCGTGCCGCCAATTGCTCAGCCTTGGTCATTACTTTGGATTTGCAAATTTTGGGTCAACGCCACAAAGACTTGAAGAACGGCCTGTCGGCGCCACCCAAATTAACCATCGCCAACATGATCAACATTGCGACCAAGCCGCGTTGGGCTTTGGGCATGTTGGGCACATCACGTCGCGAGTTTGGCAATATTGTGGGGCACGTCAAGGGTGTTGAAAACATGGGTTCCCTGTCAGCTTGGACCGCGCAACAGTTTGATCCGCGTCTCAACTGGGGCGATGTGGAATGGATCAAAAAACGTTGGGGCGGCAAAATCATTTTGAAGGGTATTCAAGATGCAGAAGACGCCCGCTTGGCTGTTGAAAGTGGCGCCGATGCTATGATTGTGAGCAACCACGGCGGACGCCAACTCGATGGCGCTCAAAGCAGCATTGAAGCGTTGCCCGCCATTGTGGATGCTGTAGGCAAACAAATTGAAGTGCACATGGACGGCGGCATTCGCAGCGGTCAAGATGTATTAAAGGCTCGTGCATTGGGCGCTCAAGGCACCTACATTGGCCGTGCTTTTTTATACGGCCTTGGTGCCATGGGTCAGCCTGGGGTTGAAAAGGCCCTGCAAATCATTCACAACGAATTGGATTTGACCATGGCGTTTTGTGGTCGTACACAGATGGACACGGTTGACAAAAGCATCTTGCTGCCAGGCACTTTTCCTCAATAAAGTGCCGCTCACACGGCGCATTGCCCACCTTGACATGGACGCTTTTTATGCGTCTGTCGAGCTGTTGCGATACCCCCAACTCAAAGGCCTGCCCG
>CANNNB010000042.1 GCA_947505995.1 Comamonadaceae bacterium | reverse complement strand
GGCATGCCGGGTGGGCAACCGTCAATCACACAGCCAATGGCTGGGCCGTGGGATTCACCAAAGTTGGTGACTGAAAATAGGGTGCCGAAGGTATTGCCGCTCATATTCCCCCATTATCTCAGAGGGTGGGCGCCTCTTTCTGATCTTTCTCTTCGCCCTCTGGCCAATCGCGAATATAGGCTTTGAGCATTTTGTTTTCAAAATTTTGGCTGTCTACCACTGCTTTGGCCACATCGTAAAAGCTAATGACGCCCATCAGCATGCGTTTGTCCATGACGGGCATATAGCGCGCATGGTTGTTCAGCATCATGCGCCTAACCTCGTCCATGTCAGTTTCGCTGGTGCAGGTGATTGGGGCATCGTCCATCGATTTTCGAACAGAGATATTGCCAATGGAACCCCCGTTTTGGGCCAAGGTTTGCATGACTTCACGAAATGTCAACATGCCCACCAGGTCGCCCTGCTCCATGACCACCAAGGAACCAATGTCTTTTTCAGACATGATTTGAATGGCTGTGGCCAAATTTTCGTCTGGTGTGACGGTGATCAGGCTATGACCCTTGACGCGAAGGATGTCACTGACTTTCATGGGGTTCTCCTAGTGAGCAATCAATATAGCCCACAATGTTGGCTATGAACAGTAAAAGCTTACCCTTAAGCACTTGCCCCAAACTTTCAGTCTTTTCTATGGAGAGAACCTATGCCTGGCTACTCAGACCCTGGTTTTGACACCCTCGCTTTGCACGCCGGCGCGGCCCCTGATCCCACCACAGGCGCACGCGCTGTCCCCATTCACCTCACCACTTCTTTTGTCTTTGAATCAAGCGACCAAGCCGCCTCGCTGTTCAACCTAGAACGCGCCGGCCATGTTTACAGTCGCATCAGCAATCCCACCAATGCTGTTTTGGAGCAGCGAATTGCCGCCTTAGAAGGCGGCATTGGTGCCATTGCAACGGCCAGCGGGCAAGCCGCCTTGCACCTTGCCATTACCACTCTGATGGGTGCAGGCTCGCACATCGTGGCATCTTCAGCCCTCTATGGTGGCTCGCACAATTTGCTGCACTACACACTCAGTCGCTTTGGCATTGAAACAACTTTTGTGAAACCTGGCGATTTGGACGCTTGGCGCTCAGCCGTTCAACCCAACACCAAATTATTTTTTGGTGAGACAGTGGGCAATCCCGGCATGGACGTACTCGATTTACCCGCAGTCAGTCAAATTGCGCATGCTGCAGGCGTACCCCTTTTGGTTGATGCCACCCTCACTTCGCCTTGGCTCATGAAGCCCTTTGAACACGGTGCAGACTTGATCGTGCACTCGGCTACCAAATTTTTATCAGGGCACGGCACCGTGATAGGCGGTTTGGTGGTCGATGGCGGCAGCTTTGATTGGTCAGGGCCCCACACCGAAGGCAAATTTACAGAACTCACACAAGCCTACGAAGGCTTTCACAACATGGTGTTCAACGAAGAAAGTACCGTTGGCGCATTCCTTCTTCGAGCCAGACGCGAAGGTCTGCGCGACTTTGGCGCTTGCATGAGTCCGCACACAGCATGGCTCATTTTGCAGGGTATCGAAACCTTGCCGCTGCGCATGGCACGCCATGTGAGCAACACCGAAAAAGTGGTCAACTTTTTGGCAGCGCACCCCATGGTGAGTCGTGTGGGTCACCCGATGTTAGAGGCGCATCCCAGCCACGCATTGGCGCAAAAATTATTGCCACGCGGCGCAGGCTCTGTGTTCAGTTTTGACATACAAGGTACGCGCGAGCAAGGCAAGGCCTTCATCGAAGCATTGCAAGTTTTCAGTCACTTGGCCAATGTGGGCGACTGCCGTTCTTTGGTGATTCATCCCGCTAGCACCACGCACTTCAGGGTTGACGATGAAACCCTTAAGGCCTCGGGCATTGGCCCTGGCACGGTGCGTTTGTCGATTGGCTTAGAAGATCCAGATGATTTGATTGACGATTTAAAACGTGCGTTAAAGGCCGCGGAAAAATCTGCCATTCAAACCGGAGGTACAGCATGATTTACACCGTGCAAAGCGCCCCACTTTATGTTTACACAGGCGGCAAAAGCTTTGACCCCTCCAAGCCCACGGCCGTGTTCATCCATGGCGTTTTGAATGATCACAGTGTTTGGATTTTGCAAACGCGTTATTTTGCAAACCATGGGTGGAACGTTTTGGCTGTTGACTTGCCAGGTCACGGCAGAAGCGGTGGCAAAGCGCCTGCGACTGTGCAAGAAGCAGCGCAAAGCATCATTGCCCTGCTTGATGCCGCGGGCGTTTCAAAGGCAGTGTTGATAGGACACAGTTTTGGCTCGCTCATAGCACTGCATGCAACTGCCGAAAATCCAAGTCGAGTTTCTCAATTGATGATGGTGGGCACCGCTTACCCCATGCGCGTCTCAACCGCTTTACTCAACAGTTCTTTGAATGATCCTCAAAAAGCCATTCAGATGGTCAATGTGTTTTCTCACTCTACATTGGCACCACCGCCCAGTGCTCTTGGCCCAGGTACATGGCTTTTAGGGGGTGGCAAAGCCCTGATGCGCAGAGTCTTGGCCAGCAACCCCCATGAAAATATTTTCAGCCTGGGTTTTAAGGCCTGCGACAGCTACGACCAAGGCGAAGTTTCGATGGCCAAAGTGACTTGTCCCATCCTCTTTTTGCTGGGTAAAAAAGACCAAATGACGCAGCCCAAAGCTGCTCAAAGCTTGATTAAATCCGCCCGTGACGGCCAAGTGGCCATGGTCAACGCAGGGCATCAACTGATGGTCGAAGCGCCAGAAGAAACATTGAGCGCCATGATTGCATTTTGCAAAAAGTGATGCGCCCTTCACTCATTGCACCTTCACTCATTACGCCTGCACTTTCTGCGCAGCGTGTGCAAGAGATTTGCAGCGAGTTTGATTTGCGCAATTTGCCAGCAGATTTTTTGGCAAACCCCTATCCGGTCTATGCTGCATTGCGTCAGCACGAGCCCATCAAACGCATGCCCGATGGCTCTTACTTTTTAACTCGGCATGAAGATCTGGTCTCGGTCTACCGAGATGCCGCAACGTTCAGCTCAGACAAGCGCGTTGAGTTTTCGCCTAAATACAACCATGCTCCTTTTAACCAAGCGCCTTTTGCGCTCCCCGGACAAGATGCGCCGCTGTATGAACATCACACCAACAGTCTGGTATTCAACGATGCGCCTAGGCACACTCGCGTGCGCAAACTCATCATGGGTGCACTCATGCGTCGCGCTATCGACGCTATGGAAACGGGTTTAATCGAACTGGTAGACAGTCTTTTAGACAAACTCGAAGACCAAACAAAAGGCGATTTGATTGAAGATTTTGCATCTGCAATACCGGTTGAAGTCATTGGCAATTTACTCAATGTACCTCACGCCGATCGCGGGCCACTGAGGGGCTGGTCATTGGCCATATTGGGAGCCTTAGAACCTCGGCTCACACCTGACCAAGAAGAGCTTGGCCATCGCAGCGTGAAAGAGTTTTTAAGTTATTTGCGCGACCTGGTGGCCGATCGCCGTAAGCACCCAGGCAATCCCGATCAAGATGTTTTGACGCGCTTGATTTTGGGTGACAAAGACATTCCTTCAAATTCACCAGACACCGAAAGCCTGAGTGAAGTTGAGCTACTTCAAAACTGTGTTTTTCTTTTGAATGCAGGTCATGAGACGACAACCAATTTAATTGGCAATGCATTGATTAGTTTGATTGAACATCCTGCGCAACATGCTCAATTAAGGTCTGACCTCATGAGCGCGCAAGCAAGTTCGCAAACTGAGCAAACCACACACATTCTCAATGTGGCAATCGATGAATTTTTGCGATTTGAAGCGTCCAATCAACTGAGCAATCGGCGGGCTGTGAAAGCATGTCAAGTTGGCGAGGTCGATTTGCCCGCAGGTACACTGGTCACGCTGTGCATTGGCGCAGCCAACCGTGATCCTCTGCTTTTTTCCGAGCCAGACAAGCTTGATTTAACGCGAATCCAAAATAAGCATCTGTCATTTGGCTTTGGTGTCCATCAATGTGCGGGGCTGAGTCTGGCAAGACTCGAAGGTCGAATTGCCATTGGGCGATTTTTAAATCGATTTCCAAATTATGATCTCAGCGAATTGCCTAAGAGGGGCGGCAGGGCTCGCTTTAGGGGCTTTTTAAATGCACCGTTCCGCACGAACTAACATTAATTTTTTCTAAAAAAAAGGAGCCAACATGAACACCACCGAAGAATTGAAGCTTGAACCCGATGCAAGCAGTTTCTCCAGCTTTGAAGCGTTCTATCCTTTTTATTTGAATGAACACAGCAACATCACGTGCCGCCGCCTTCACTTTTTAGGGTCTACCCTCTCTTTGATTTGCCTGGCGATGCTCTTGGCCACTGCCAAGCCGCAGTACTTCTTGTACGGTTTGCTGTGTGGCTACGGCTGCGCTTGGATAGGTCATTTTGGTTTTGAGAAAAACAAACCCGCCAGCTTCAAACGACCTCTTTACAGCTTCATGGGCGACTGGGTCATGTACAAAGACATGTGGACGGGCAAGATCAAGTTTTGATCACATCGGCCAGAGTCAGGCTGGTCAGTTGGGTTTTTTGCCAAAGCAGTTCGGTTACATCTGAAGGATGCAAACAAAGTTTTTGCACCAAGGGCTCAAGCAAGGTGTTTTCCATCTCAACCAACAACACCCACGCACTTTCAATGTTGCTGTTGGAGTGCTCCAAACGTCCCACCCACTTGAGCTCCTGCAAAGTATCCAAGACGAGCTGTGCATGGCGCTGCTCAATATGGCGTTCATCGGCCAACTGCGACATTCGAAGGCCTTGAGGCGAGCTTGAGCGTGCAAGCGACAAGCTTCGCAAGACTTCCAAGGACAGCCTGAATGACCAGCCAGGGCCATCTGCTTGGCGTTTGGCCTGCCGGCCAATTTCAGGCAAGCTGGCTGTGACCACCGCACCTAGCAACACCACCACCCACGCCACATAAATCCAGACCAATAAAATGGGCACCGCAGAAAAGGCGCCGTAAATAGCAGAGTAAGTGGGCATTTGCGCCAAATAAACAGCCAACACTTTTTTGGCCAACTCCAAACCCAAAGCTACCGATACGCCACCAATCAAAGCGTGTCGCCAATTCACATGTGTGTTTGGCAAGTAGTAATACAAGCCTGTGACGCAAGCCACCAACAAACAAAATTCAACAAGGTCCAATAAAGTTCGAACCGAAACAGGCAACCAATCACCCAAGCCAGAAAGATAGCCCGTGAACAAATAGGATGAGATCGCCAAACTTCCCCCCAACAAAAGGGGCCCAAGCGTGAGACCAGCCCAGTAGATGAGGACGCGCTGGGCCCATGGGCGTTGCCTGCTGACTCGCCAAATTTGACCCAGCGTGCGGTCAATCGTGACCAGCAAGGCCAAAGAGGCCACCACAACCGCAACCAAACCCACTAAACCCAGCCGGCTGGCCTTGCGTGAAAACTGAGTCAAAGACCCCAAAACCTGACGGGAAATGCTTTCCGGCACCAAGCTTTCTATGAGCCAGCGTTGCAACTGGTCTTGAACTTGCGAAAATATGGGAAACGCCGTAAAAATGGCCAAACCTAGCGTAAACAAGGGTACCAAGGCTAAAACTGTTGTGAAAGTCAGGGAACTGGCTGTCGTTCCTAGTCGAACTTCTCGGAACCGATGCCAAAGGGTACGCAGCATTTGGCGCCATGGAAAATGCAAAAAATCGTTCAAAGTGGCTTGGATGGATTCAATCGGCTTCATGACCGGTATGATGCCATCGCCATGAACGACTCCACACCCAACGCCCCATTTCTGACACCAAAGACCATCGAAATTACCCGATGGGTTGCTGTTGGCAGCCTTTTAGCCCTTATTTTGGTCGGTTTACTTTGGGAGTTGTGGCTTGCACCCTTGCGAGAAGGGGGTTCGTGGTGGGCGCTCAAGGTCTTGCCATTGTGCTGGCCATTGGCCGGCTTGCTTAAAAACCGCATGTACACCTACCGCTGGGTCAGCCTGATGGTTTGGCTTTATTTCATCGAAGGCGTGGTCCGCGCTTGGGGCGACAAAGGATGGTCTGCAGGCCTTGCATTGGCTGAAACCATTTTGTGTGTCGTTTTATTTGCGGCTTGCGCTTTGCACGTGCGTTGGCGCTTTCAAATGGCACGCGAAAGCCTTAACCTAGACAGCTCTCAAGAATCAAAACCTTCTCACTGAAATACAAATATGAGTGCTTTGTTGGAAAATCTGCGTCGAATTTGCGGTGATGCAAATGTTCTCACCCACGATGATCCTCAAACAGATCTGAGTGCTTGGGAACAAGATTGGCGTAAACGCTCATATGGCAGAGCTTTAGCTGTTGTGCGGCCAGCCAATGTGCAAGAGGTGGCCGCTGTGGTGAAAGCCTGTGCCAATGCAATGACCAGCATCGTGCCTCAAGGCGGCAACACCGGCTTGGTCGTAGGGTCTGTCCCTGATCAGTCTGGGCAGCAAGTCGTTCTGAGCCTTCAACGAATGAACCACGTTCGCGCGCTTGACCCTGCCAACCTCACGGTTGTTGCCGAAGCTGGCTGCATTTTGCAAAGTGTTCAAGAGCATGTTGAAAAGGCGGGCTACCTTTTTCCTCTCAGTTTGGCCGCTGAGGGCAGTTGCACCCTAGGTGGCAATTTGGGCACCAACGCAGGTGGCACCCAAGTGGTTCGATTTGGCAACACGCGCGAGCTTTGCTTAGGCTTGGAAGTGGTCACTGCCCAAGGTGAAATTTGGCATGGCTTGTCGGGTTTGCGCAAAGACAACACGGGCTACGATTTGCGCAACCTCATGATTGGCAGTGAGGGCACATTGGGCGTCATCACTGCTGCCTGCATGAAAATCTATCCACAGCCCGCTGCCCGACTCACCGCTTGGGCTGCCGTGCCCAGCATGCAAGCTGCTGTGTCTTTGCTAGGCTTGGCGCATGAGCGACTGAGTGCGGGCCTGACTGGGTTTGAAGTGATGGGTCAATTTGCACTCGGATTGGTCGACAAGCACCACCCACATCTCAGAGTGCCCTTGTTCAAAGAAACCCCTTGGTGCGTTCTGCTTGAAAACTCTGACCACGAGTCGGAAACACATGCCCGCGAGGGTTTCGAAGCTTTGATGGAAGCAGCCATGGAAAATGGCTGGGTCACAGATGCTGTGGTCGCCGAAAGTTTGGCGCAGGCCAAGAGTCTTTGGCAAATTCGGGAAACCATTCCCTTGGCCCAAGTCGATGAAGGGCTGAACATCAAACACGACATCAGCGTGCCCGTCTCGCTCATTCCCCAATTTGTAGCCGAAACCGATGCATTGCTCCAATCCAAAATACCAGGCATTCGCTTGGTCAATTTTGGCCATTTGGGTGATGGCAATCTGCATTACAACGTGCAAGCACCGCAGGGTGCGGATGGGCCTGCCTTTTTACGCGATCACGAAGACGAAGTGAACACTTGGGTGTTTGATCAAGTTATAGCATTTAACGGGTCGATCAGCGCCGAACATGGTATTGGCAGCCTCAAGGTCGATAAACTCACACAGCACAAAGACCCCACCGCGTTGGCCATGATGAAGGCCATCAAACAGGCTTTGGATCCTCAAAACATCATGAACCCTGGCAGAGTGATTAAAATTTAGGCCTCAGCTCAAATTGCATTCAAAGCCGTCGAACAACCCATTTTGATCAGCCCATGACCACACGCCCAATTCGCTCGCAATACGAAGATTTCATGCGCCACGTGAACGACCATGGCGTCTTCAAAGCCGACCGCACTGGTACAGGCACCACCAGCGTGTTTGGCCATCAAATGCGTTTTGATTTGAACGAAGGCTTTCCACTGGTGACCACCAAAAAAGTTCATTTGCGGTCCATCATCCAAGAACTCTTGTGGTTTCTCACAGGCTCAAGCAACAACAACTGGCTGCGAGAACGAGGCGTCACCATTTGGGATGAATGGGCGCGCGAAGACGGCGATCTTGGCCCTGTTTATGGCGTGCAATGGCGCAGTTGGCCCACCCCAGACGGTGGACACATCGATCAAATTGAAGACGTCATACGCACGCTTAAAACCAATCCTGATTCACGCCGCATCATCGTGAGTGCTTGGAATGTCGCCGAGTTGTCGAAGATGGCGCTCATGCCTTGTCATGCTTTTTTTCAGTTTTATGTGGCACCGCCCCAAGTAGAAGGCGGCAAAGGCAAACTCAGTTGCCAGTTGTACCAACGCAGCGCTGATATTTTCTTGGGTGTTCCCTTTAACATTGCAAGCTACGCTTTACTCACCCACATGATGGCGCAGCAATGCGATTTGGATGTCGGTGATTTTATTTGGACCGGTGGTGATTGCCACGTTTATAGCAACCACAAAGAACAGGTTGCGCTGCAACTTAGCAGAGCGCCATTTGCCTACCCAACTTTGAACATCAAGCGCAAGCCTGCATCTATCTTTGAATACGAATACGAAGACTTTGAAGTGCTCGACTATCAGTGCCACGCAGCCATCAAGGCACCGGTGGCTGTCTAATGAAGCTCAAGCTCATTTACGCGCGCGCCGCCAATGGTGTCATTGGCTTGAACAATCAAATGCCTTGGCACCTGCCTGAAGACTTGGCTCATTTCAAACGCAGCACATTGGGCTGCCCCGTGCTGATGGGCCGAAAAACATGGGAATCTATTCCCGCCAAATTTAGGCCTCTTCCAGGCAGAGCCAATTTGGTGTTGACGCGTCAAATTGATTGGCGTGCAGAGGGCGCACATGTGGTGCATTCGCTGGCAGAAGGTATCACTTTGGCACTGGCGCATTGCCCAGAGGGCAAAGACTTGTGGGTCATGGGCGGCGCCGATATTTATGCCCAAGCAGTCGCCATCGCCGACGAGGCCGTGGTCACTGAAATTGAACAAGATTTTGCGGGTGATGCCTACGCACCTTCGCTAGATGGAACTTGGCACGAAACAACTCGCGACTCACACACAGCAGCGTCTGGTTTGAAATTCAGTTTTGTCACTTACCAACGGCTTGTTTGAAAGTCGATAGATTGCCATGAAACTTGCCACTTGGAATGTCAACTCTCTCACGGTGCGAGGCCCTCAGGTTATTGACTGGTTGAAGGCCCAAGAGTCGCTCGGCTCTGAACACGCTATCGACGTGCTTGCTTTGCAAGAACTTAAATTGACCGACGACAAGTTTCCACATGCAGCCTTCACTGAAGCGGGTTATCACGCGCAATGGTTTGGTCAAAAAACCTACAACGGTGTGGCGCTCATTTCTCGCAGCGAAGGCACACAGGTCGTCAAAAATATCCCGGGATTTGAAGATGACATGTCGCGCGTGATCACTGCCACTTTCGGCGATGTGCGTGTGATCGGTGGCTATTTTCCAAATGGCCAAGCCCCTGACAGTGACAAGTTCGCTTACAAAATGCGTTGGCTCGCGGCATTACACCAGTGGGTTAAGCAAGAGATGACAGGCTACCCCAAGCTGGCATTGATGGGCGACTACAACATCACCTTTGACGATCTGGATGTTTGGGACCCTGTGGGTTTGGCGGGCACCATTCACTGCACACCCGAAGAGCGCGAGCATCTGAACAGCTTGATTCAATTGGGTTTGCACGACAGCTTTAGATTGTTTGAGCAACCCGAAAAGAGCTTTAGCTGGTGGGACTACCGCGACTTTGGTTTCAAACGAAACCGCGGTATGCGCATCGATCATATTTTGATCACAGACGCACTCAAGGCTTGCGCCACAGGCTGCGTGATCGACAAATTGCCACGGAAAAACGAGAGACCAAGCGATCACACCCCCGTGGTACTCACACTGAGTTAAACCTTGTGGGCTGCCATGGCCTTGCTTAACTCCAAACTGCCTTGACCTGAACCCGAGCCTGGTACCAACTCACCGTGGCGGTCTTTCACTTGCGCCATGGCTGCCAACAACTGCTCTGGTGTGTCATCTGACATACCCAAATGGATACCTTGCGTGAGCGTGATATTGGCCACTTCAAAGCTGCCCGCACCAGCGCAAATGATGGTTCTGTTTGGCGCATCTTCACACGCCATGACCAACATGGCTGGCACAACGGCTTGCGGCTCTAGCGCTTTCAAAACGGCTTCAGGCATTAACCCCTCAGTCATGCGAGTGGCCGCAGTAGGTGCCAGAGCGTTAACGCGAATATTGTACTTTTCGCCCTCAATGGCGAGGGTTTGCATCATGCCTGCCAATGCCATTTTGGCAGCCCCATAGTTGGCTTGGCCGAAATTGCCGTAAAGACCACTGGACGAAGTGGTCATGACAACGCGGCCATAGTTTTGAGCCTGCATGATGGACCAAACAGCTTTGGTGCAATGAACAGCGCCCATTACATGAACTTCCATGACCAATCGAAAGTCTGCAATTTCCATTTTGGAAAAGCTTTTGTCGCGCAAAATACCGGCGTTGTTGATCAAGATATCCACTCGGCCCCATTTGTCCATGGCTTGTTTCACCATGGCCTGGACTGCTTCGTAGTCGGTCACAGATGCGCCGTTGGCGATCGCTTCTCCACCCGCCTTAACGATTTCATCTACAACAGCTTGGGCTGCACTGACAGAACCACCCTCACCGTGAACATTGCCCCCAAGGTCATTCACCACCACTTTGGCGCCCCGCTTGGCCAGCGCCAGCGCATGTTGTTTGCCCAACCCGCCACCGGCACCTGTGACAATGGCGACACGTCCTTGAAAATCGATACTCATTTGGTTTCCTCAATCTGATAGCCTTGCGATATTACTCAATTTAATCCCTCATGCAAATCACCTCCCAAATCGTTGACACTCCGCCGCGTGATGCTGCCACCGTTTTGGTGCTGCGCGAGGGTTCATTGGGCTTGGAAGTTTTGTTGCTTAAACGCCATACAGATTCGAAGGATTTGGGTGGGGCATTTGTTTTTCCAGGTGGAAAGCGAGATGAGGCCGATGCCAGCCCAAGTGCTTTGAACAGCTTAGATCAACCCATTTCAGCGTTGCATGCACAACTCGGCGAGCCAGACATTGCCCATGAGCATGCCGCCAGTTTGTTCGTAGCTGCCTTGCGAGAAGCCCAAGAGGAATGTGGCTTACAACTCAGGTGCACTGACTTGCGACCCTGGTCGCGTTGGATCACGCCTCGCATGCCTTCCATGATGTCTAAGCGCTTTGACACACGTTTCTTTTTAGCAAGAGCACCCGATGCGCAAACTGCTGTTCAGGACAATCATGAAACCACCGAAGTTTTGTGGGCAACACCCAGGCAGGCTCTGTTGCAATATTGGGCGGGAGAAATACTGTTGGCTCCGCCGCAAATTATGAGCTTGTCACACTTGAGTATTTTTAACTCGGTCGATCATGCCCTAGAAGATGCGGCGCTGCGCACCCCTCCTGTGATTCAACCAGAACCCTTTGATGTGGAAGGCATGCGGGTCATTTGCTATCCTGGAGATCCGAGACACCCCGTTCAGCAGCGCGCCCTTCCAGGCCCCTCACGCCTGCACTTTAGAAACAAGCGCTTTGAACCGGAAGGTGGTTTGGCCGCCCTGCTTCATGGCAAGTTGTAGAGCATGACAGGATATCGCTTTTTGTCTGTGGAAAAAGCCATCGGTTACTTGGGGGATGCCAAAAGCGCTCACCAATTGTTGGCCACGCTCAACAGCACACTTCTCACTGACGACCCTCTTATTGCCAGCGCCATTCAAAATCGCAACTTTGAAGTTTTACAAAAAATTTGGCATCAACTGAAAGGCTTTGCGCCTGTGTTTTGCCAAGACGCATTGGTGGCTGAAATTACGCGCACTGAAGGCTTGTGCAAACAAATTTCTTCAGACCAAGGGCAAGCTGCTGCTCTCTCTGCCAGTGAAATCTTACAAGCTAGCTTGCAAGCGCTTCAAATTGAGGTTGCCGCTCAAATTTTACAAGCGGCTGCGACAACCACGCCTCCAACACCTTAGGGTCTTGCACCGGCCTGAGTGTGTCAAATGCTTGCTGCGCTTCAGGGTAGTGCCGACGCAAGTAATTAAGCCATTGTTTCAAGCGACCAGAGCGATGGCGCGGCGCAACATGCAAACTCATGCGCATCCAAAACACACTCAGCAAGGGCCACAACTGCTGCCAAGAAAATTTGTGCGGCATATCAGCCAATGACATGCCCTGCGCTTGTGCATCATGAAATTTAATTTCCAATGCCAGCCCAGGATTGTTCACCATTCCGCGGCCAATCATGATGTCATTGCAGCCCGTGACTTCACGACAGCGGATGGCATCGGCCACGGTCCAAATTTCACCATTGGCCACCATGGGTAATTTCACACACCGACGCACATCGGCAATGCGATCCCAGTATGCAGGTGGTCTATACCCATGTGCTTTCGTTCGCGCATGTACCACCAACTGATCTGCGCCAGCGGACTCGATGGCTTGCGCGCAATCTTCAGCCCTTGAATCATCGTTAAAACCCAAACGCATTTTGGCGGAGACCGGCACATTGACAGGCACAGCTCGTCGCACTGCCGACACAATTTGACCAATCAATTCGGGCTCATCAAGAAGCACCGCACCGCCTCGGTGGCGATTGACTGTTTTAGCAGGGCAGCCAAAATTCAAATCAATGCCCGCCGGATTCAACCTGGCCAAACGAGCCGCATTGGCCGCCAAAATTTCAGGGTCAGAACCTAACAATTGCGTCCTGACTGGCACGCCCGCGTGTGTTTGACTTTGGTTCAACAACTCTGGTACCACTCGGTAAAAAGCTCTTTTTGGTAGCACCGCATCTGTCACTCGAATAAATTCAGACACACACAAATCAATGCCGCCCACACGAGTGAGCGTGTCACGCAGGCTGTGGTCCAACAGCCCTTCCATGGGGGCCAACAAAATTTTCATTGAAGCCAATGTTTAAGTCAAAGAACGCTTCATTCGAACTTCTTCCACTTTCACTGTGCCGATGGGTACTGTGCGTGCCGTGTTCATTTCACGCTTGAAGCCTGCCAGTTCGTGAAAACGAACTGTGCGCTCATTCAACAAAGGGACCCAAATGGTGACATCGGTGCAATCTTCTTCTAGCAGGCCTTCGCGGGCCGCATCCCACAGCGCCAAACCGACGCCCTCGCCCAATCGATCGGGGTCAGCATAAATGGCCCAAATTTCACCCATGGTGTTTTTAGATTTAGGGTCGCGAGAGCGGTCATACCCTACAAAACCCACAACGCTGTCACCTTCCAGAGCCACCAACACCTGGGGCTCACCATATTCAATGGCCTCTTTCCAGTAAGACACGCGCTTGGCCATGGGCGTGGCATCCCAATGCGCTTCGGGCACTTGGCCCGCATAGGCCGCGCGGCTGGCAAGGAGGTGCAATTGCGCCACATCGGCAGCTTCTTTCTTGGTAGCAAATCGAACTTCAAAATCGGACATATCGGTCAATGTTAGAGTCTCAAAACCCTAGATTGTCGCTTGAACTGGGAATCTTCTATGCTTAAGGATGAAACAGGCCCTAAAAAGCATTCTTTCAGGCTAACTTTTAAACATGTTTTTCCTCCCTTTTCTGACTCACATCTCAAAGCTTCCTATGAAATTCGGAAAGCTTGCTTGGTTGACTATCATGGTCTGCATTTTCTTCGAGCCGATGGCGTGGGGCCAAGGAAAAGACTTCAAAGACGACATGGCGGAAAGAACCCGCGCGTGTACTGCCTGCCATGGCGATCAAGGCAAAGCGGGTCCTGATGGTTATTACCCCAGACTGGCCGGCAAGCCTGCGGGCTACTTGTTCAATCAACTCAAAAACTTCCAAGAAGGCAAGCGCCACTACAACTTAATGACGCGCTTGGTCGACCCTTTGTCTGACGCTTACCTTCTAGAGATAGCTCAGCACTTTGCCAACTTAAAACTGCCCTACCCAGCCCCCGCCATGCCCAGCGATAGGGTCTCTGCTCAAGCATTAAAACGTGGCAAACAACTGGCCTTAGAAGGTGATGCCGCGAAAGACGTGCCTGCTTGCACTGCTTGTCATGGCACGAAGCTTACCGGCGTACAAGCCAACGTACCAGGATTGCTGGGCTTGCCCCTTGACTACCTCAATGCACAGCTGGGCGCTTGGCAAACCCATCAACGAAAAGCCCGTCAGCCCGATTGCATGAAAGAAGTGGTGGCACGGCTTCAGTCT
>CANNNB010000041.1 GCA_947505995.1 Comamonadaceae bacterium | reverse complement strand
TTTCACAAAACGTTTTGGCAGATGAAGCCGTTTTTTGCTTAATCCTTACCGAGGAAGAGCAACTCAAAGGCCTGCCAGACTTTGTCAAAAGTGCCGCTAAGCAACTGGCACGCGACCGCAACCTTTCTCAGGCCAACGCCCATGCCTTCACGCTTTCTAGATCCTCCATCACACCCTTCATGACATTTTCTGATCGTCGTGACTTGCGAGAAACCATGTGGACAGCTTGGTGCAAGCGTGGCGAAAACCCTGGAATTCACAACAATGAAGAGGTGATGCACGAAATATTAAAGATCCGTTTGGCACAAGCACGCTTGCTGGGATATCAAAATTTTTCCGACTATGCATTGGCAGACACCATGGCGGGAAGCGCAGCAAAAGCAAGAGAATTACTCATGCGAGTTTGGACGCCGGCCAGATTGAAAGCCATCGCTGAAGGACACGACCTGAAAAAATTATCTGGTCTCGAAGATCTGGCCGCCTGGGACTGGCACTACTGGACAGAACGTGTTCGAAAAGAACAATTCGATTTGAATGAAGCAGAAATTAAACCTTACTTGCAACTGAACAAACTCATGGAAGCCATGTTCACAGTGGCAAGTCGTTTATTTGGCGTTCAATTCAAGCAAGTAACCAACATCGCCAAATACCACGACTCAGTCACTGGATGGGAAGTCACTGATTCACAAGGTCAACACGTTGGTTTATTTTTGAGTGACAACTTTGCACGGAGCAGCAAAAGATCTGGCGCCTGGATGAGTACATACCGTGATCCAATGCACCTGACTGAAGAAATTCGCCCCATTGTTGTAAACAACAATAACTTTTCGCAAGCGGAAGAAGGCAAGCCAACGCTTCTGAGCATGGACGATGCTCGAACCTTGTTCCATGAATTTGGACATGGCTTGCACGGTTTGCTGTCTAAAGTGAAGTACCCGCGCCTTTCTGGAACCAGTGTTCTGCGTGACTTTGTAGAATTCCCTTCACAGGTTTATGAAAACTGGTTAATGCAACCGCAAATTTTGAAAGAATTTGCACTGCATGCCGAAACAGGCCAACCCATGCCCGATGAACTGATTGAAAAAATCCTATCTGCACAAACTTTCAATCAAGGATTTTCAACAGTTGAATATGTGTCTTGCGCCTTGGTCGACTTGACCTTGCATGAAAATACAAATTTAGACAACATAGATTTTCAAAAATTTGAAGCCCAAGAGCTGCAGGCCATTCAAATTCCAACGGCTATCGGCATGCGTCACAGATTGCCTCATTTTTCGCACTTGTTTTCATCCAACAGCTACGCCTCCGCCTACTATGTCTACATGTGGGCTGAGGTGTTAGATGCTGATGGCTTTGATGCGTTCTTAGAAGCAGGGGATATATTTGCGGCAGAGCCTGCCAAGAAACTTTATGAGCACATTTATTCGGCTGGCAATTGCCAAGAACCTATGGCTGCTTACATTGCCTTTAGAGGCAGAGAGCCCACAGTGACACCCTTGCTTACCAAACGAGGTCTCAACTCCTAAATAATTTTCAACTGCCCATCAAAAAACCCCGCCAAAGCGGGGTTTTAATTTGGCCAGTCGAGTGATTAACGAACCACAGCGATTTGCTCGCGCTTACCACCTTTGTAAGTGAACAAAGTCAACGCGCCATTTTTGATATCGCCTTTTTCGTCAAATGCGATGTCGCCTGTCACACCCTTGTAGTTGATGGACTTCAAAACTGGCAAGTACTTGGCAGGATCAGAAGAGCCTGCAGTAACCATGGCTTGAGCCATCACTTTGACGGCGTCGTAAACATAGGGTGCGTAAACCTGAACTTCTGCGTTGTACTTGGCTTTAAAGTCAGCGCGGAATTTTTCCATACCAGCTTTTTGCTCGCCTTCAACACCGCCCGCTTCAGCGCAGTAAACATTGTCGTCTGTCATACCTTCAGCAGCCAACTTGGCCAACTCAGCTGTGCAAATGCCGTCACCACCCATGAATTTGGCGCTGATGCCAAGTTGTTTCATTTGCTTGAGCATAGGGCCAGCAATTGCATCCATACCACCGAAGAAAACGATGTCTGGCTTCTTGCCCTTGAGGGTTGTCAAGATGGCTTTGAAGTCCGAAGATTTGTCTGTTGTGAACTCGTGAGCAACCAAATTTCCACCAGCAGCTTTAACTGCTTTTTCAAACTCTTCTGCTACACCTTGACCATAAGCTGTACGGTCATCGATTACAGCAATATTTTTACCCTTGAGAGTTTCAACCGCGTATTTGCCCAATGTGCCACCTAAGTGCACATCGTCTGCCACAACGCGGAACGCACCAGCATAAGCTTGGCGGGTGTACTTAGGATTGGTTGCAGAGGGAGAAATTTGGGGGATGCCAGCCGCGTTGTACAACTGAGAAGCAGGAATGGTGGTGCCGGAATTCAAGTGACCAATCACGCCTTGCACTTTGGCATCTACCAATTTTTGAGCCGCGGCAGTACCTTGCTTAGGATCAGCGGCATCGTCTTCGGTCAGCAATTCGAATTTGACGACTTTGTCGCCAATTTTGATGCCAGCAGCATTCAACTCTTCGATGGCCATCTTGGCGCCATTTTCGTTGTCCTTGCCTAAGTGAGCAATGGCGCCGCTGGTGGGAGCAACGTGACCGATTTTGATGACTGGGGGGCCATCGCCACCTTTTTTACCGCAGGCCACGAGGGTCAAAGCAACAGCTGCAGCGGCAACAGCTGTTAGGGAGGTCTTGAGGGAAGGCAATTTCATGAATGTCTCCGAAATAAAAAAATTCGTGTGAATAAATTAAGCCGTAACAATAACGCAAATTTGATCGATATCAAAGTGACTTTTTAAGCAACTTAGAAAAAAACAGGTAGAAAGCCAAGACTAATTTGACGTTACCGCTGCCAAATCAAATCGGTTGATCTGGTATCCGAGCTGTGAATAATGCTTCCATCGCTGCCTGGCACTGGATCTGTCTCGATCTTCAGGTCCAACAACTTCAATCAAACGCTCGATGTTGTCGAAATTGGGAGGCGGAACCTCATTCAGGTTGAGGTAAACATTCAGCTGATGAAGGCCAGATAAGTCAGCCCAGTGGGGTGACAAAATGACGCTGGAATGTTCAATAAGCTGGGGGGCTTCAGACAGCAAACAATGTGTGACAAAGTCCGATGCACTTAAATTCCATAACAATTGATTTAGCAAGTGGCATGTCTCTTGATCTGCCCAAACCCCCAAACGACTGCCTTGACCGCTGGCTTTTCTTAGCAAGCGGCACACATAAGGCAGTTTCTCAGGGGCATTGAAATGGAAATCAACTTGCGTCATTTGATAGCCAAACTATTCAGACAAGAATGCCAATTAGGGCTTTGCTTCGCTTGTCTTTTTCGAACTGGTCTTTTTTGAAATTGTCTTTTTTGAAATTGTGTTGGCGTTCGAATTGGCAGATTGCTGAGACAGCAAGTAATGCAACAACAAACCAACAGGTCTACCAGTGGCGCCCTTTGAAGCCCCACCTTTCCATGCTGTGCCAGCAATGTCCAAGTGCGCCCAAGGGTATTTTTTCGTAAAACGATGCAGAAATTTGGCTGCCGTGATGGCCCCACCGGCACGCCCACCCACATTGGCCACATCCGCAAAATTGCTTTTCAGCGCGTCTGCATATTCATCGTCAAGTGGCATTCTCCAGCAGAGGTCCATGGCTTGGTCACCTGCTTGAAGAAGGCTTTGGGCCAAGTCATCTTCGGTGGCAAACATACCGCTTCGAATAGCACCCAATGCAATGACACACGCACCTGTGAGGGTGGCAATGTCAATCACAGCACGCGGTTTGAAACGCTCTGCATAGGTCAGTGCATCACACAGTATCAAACGCCCTTCTGCATCGGTGTTCAAAATTTCAATGGTTTGGCCACTCATGCTTGTGACCACATCACCGGGCTTAACAGCAAGGCCATCTGGCATATTTTCACAAGCTGGAATTAAACCCACAACATTGATTTTGGGCTTGATGAGACTCAAGGATTTGAAAACACCTAAGACACTGGCAGCGCCGCCCATGTCAAATTTCATCTCATCCATTTCGCCAGCCGGTTTGATGGAAATACCACCTGTATCAAAGGTGATGCCCTTACCAACCAGCACTGTAGGCGCTTCCGATTTGGCACCGCCTAGGTATTTGAGAACAATAAAGCGCAGCGGTTCAGCCGAACCTTGCGCCACAGCCATGAAAGAGCCCATGCCCAATTTAGCAACTTCCTTGGGTCCTAGGACTTCGCAAGTGATGGAGCCCAACTTGCCAAGGGCGACAGCAGCCTTGGCCAGCATGCTGGGTGTTGCATGATTGGCAGGTCGGTTAGCCCACTCCTTGGCAAACTCGATGCCTTGGATCATGCCTACACTAGATTTGAAGGCGTTTTGCAGGTTGAGGTTGACACTGGGCAGGCCCAAGTTGACTTGACTCAAGGTGCGTGCAGTGGGTTTGGATTTGGTGGTGCCGTATACATAAGTACCCTCAGCCAAGGCCACAAGCAATGCTTGCAGGGCCTGTGGGCTCAGGGGCTCTGCTGAAACAAGGGTCAGTTTTTTGGTTTCAGCGGCTTTTAAACTAGAAGTGAGGCCAGAAATGGCCAATTTCATGTCAACGGCGGTGGCAGCACCGACCCCCAACAGCACCACCCTGGAAGCAGAGATACCAGTCGCGTTGTAGCTGTGAAGTAATTTACCGGCTTTGCTTGAAAAGTCTTTGGCCTTAGAGGCTTTATCAATCAGGGAAGAAAGCGGGTCTTGCTTGGCTTGAAAGTGGTCAGAAATGAGGACAATCAAGACCTCTGAGGGGGTTTTGGCTGCTGCAGCCAGAGAAAGGGTTTTTAATTCGAAGTTCATAATTGAGGTTTTCCAGTTCAACAATGTTATTCCATTCTTCCATTCAAAAAGATTTGGCCCGAAGTTTTGGTGCCACGGTGGTGGTTTTAGCCACAATCGTGATGACCATCATGTTGATCCGAACTTTGGGTCAGGCGACCAAGGGTTCGGTCAACCCCTCAGAAGTCATGCTGGTGATGGGTTTGACTGTGATTGGCCACTTGACCACCATTTTGACACTGAGTTTGTTCATCGCCGTGGTGTCGACATTGTCTCGCATGTACGCGGACAGTGAAATGGTCATTTGGTTTTCCAGTGGTCAAGGGCTTACGTCCTTCGCAAGACCGCTCTTGAGGTTTGCTTGGCCCATTATTTTAGGCATTGCCTTGCTGGCACTGTTTGTCTGGCCGTGGAGCAACCAACAAATACAAGAATTGCGCAACCGCTACGAACAACGCAACGACATTGAGCGCGTTGCGCCTGGACAATTCCAAGAGTCAGCCGGTGGAAAACGCGTGTTCTTCATTGACAAAGACAGTCCCAATAACCAGGTGGGTCGGCACGTGTTTGTATCAAGCATGGATGGCTCGATTGAAACAGTCACGACTGCTCAAAAAGGAGAAATTGAAGTTCATCAAGGCGAGCGTTTTTTGAGCCTACAGCAAGGCCAACAAATGCTCCGTAACCACCAAACGGGTGAAGTTCGGATGACTGCCTTTGAAGACTATCAATTGCTGATTGATGCCGCGTTCAAGTTGACAGCCACGGATGTTCAAAGCCGCATGGTCAGTACCTTAGGCTTGGTTAAAAAGCCGTCCTCTGTCAATTTGGGAGAGTTGTCTTGGCGACTCGGACTGCCCTTTGCCGCCTTGAACTTAATGATCATGGGCCTGGGTGTGGCAAGCGTCAATCCTCGCGTTGGCAAGAGTTACCACCTCGCAGTGGCTTTGTTTTGCTTTGTGGGTTACTACAACATGATCAATGTGGGACAAAATTGGATTGCATCCGGCAGAACCACCTTACCGTCATTCATGTTAAGCCTTCATGGCGGTGCATTTTGCTTGGCGCTTGGATGGTTGCTGATTCGTCACTTCAATGTATCTTGGCAAAGTATTTTTCCAATGCCTCAAAATCGCAAAATAGAAGGGGCTGCATGAAAACGATTCGCAGGTTAATTCATGGCGAAATCATTCGCGCCGTCAGTTTTGTGGCCATTGGTTTTCTGGCCTTGTTTGTTTTTTTCGACTTGGTTGATCAACTGCAAACCCTGAGCCGAAACAAATTTCAGGGCTACCAACTGCAACATGCTTTGATGTATGTGGCCTTGCTCATGCCAAGCCATCTGTATGAATTGTTGCCTATCTCTGTGCTAATTGGTTCTATTTTTGTCATGGCCCGTTTTGCGCAGAGCTCAGAATTCACCATTCTCAGAACTGGCGGTTTAGGGCCCTGGCGTGCTCTTCAAACACTGTTCCAACTGGGACTTATTTTTGTCACAGTTACATTCATTTTTGGTGACTACATCTCACCTTGGACTGACAAGCAAGCACAACTTTTAAAATCCCATTATCAAGGGCAAATTACGGTTGGTCAGACTGGTGCTTGGCTTAGAGAAAAACAGGCTCAATCACAGTTTGCAGTGAATGTCAGATCAATGAGCAGCGATGGCCAGCCCGAGAACATTCGCATTCATGAGTTTGACAACGAAGGCCGATTAAAGTCGATGACCATTGCGCCCAGTGCCCAAATGATCAACGATGGCTCTTGGCTTTTGAAAACCGTTGACCGACGCATTTTTCACATCAAAACAGCAGAAGAATCGCGCATTGAAATTTTGAATCTGCCCCAGTGGACATGGCAAACTGAGATTAGCGCCGAGATGATTTCTGCGGCACTTTTAAGCCCAGATCGAATGAAAACCATCGACTTGTTTCAATACATGCGGCATTTGGCTGCCAATGGCCAAAATGCACAGCGCTATGAAATTGAGTTTTGGCGAAAATTGTTCTATCCCTTTAGTTGCTGGGTCATGCTGACACTTGCACTTCCATTTGCATACTTACACTTCAGGTCAGGCAATATTGCTGGCTATGTATTTGGAGGGGTCATGGCTGGTATCAGCTTTTACTTGCTGAACAACGTATTTGGCTTCATGGGCAATCTTCAAAATTGGCAGCCTTGGCTAACTGCTGCGGCGCCCGCCATGATCTACAGTTTAATTTCATTGGCCACTTTTTGGTGGCTGGTTTTGCGACAGTAAAGGCTTTTGAATGACAGACCAATCCCTTAAGCATGCCGTCATTTTATTTGCCCACGGTTCAAGAGACGCCCTTTGGCGTCGCCCCATTGAAGCCGTTGCCGATCAGGTCAGGCTTCTGTCACCTGACACACAAGTGGCCTGTGCCTACCTCGAACTCACCGAGCCTGATTTACCTTCTACCGTTGCGCTTTTGGTTAAGTCTGGCATCAATTCGGTTCGCATTGTTCCCATGTTTTTAGGGGTTGGACGACATGCCCGTGAGGATCTGCCATTGCTGATGCAAGACTTGCTGGCTCAACATCCTGGGGTGACTTTCGAATTGAGAAAAGCCATCGGCGAAGAGCCAGAACTGACTCAGGCCATGGCACACATTGCATTGCGCACAGACGCCTCATCAGACAAAACGTAAGTTACTTATCAACAATGCCCCTGTAGAGCATTTCTTATAGATCAATAAGGCATAATAAACCCAATCTTACTGGGCTTATTGATATGAACCTGCATCAATTTCGATTTGTACAAGAAGCTGCTCGTCGCAATCTCAATCTGACAGAGGCAGCCAAAGCACTTCACACGTCCCAACCTGGTGTCTCCAAGGCCATTATTGAGTTGGAACAAGAATTGGGTATTGACATTTTCGCTCGCCACGGCAAAAGACTCAAACGCATCACGGAACCTGGTCAGCATGTGCTTAAAAGCATAGAAGTCATCATGCGTGAAATTGGGAACTTGAAACGAATTGGCGAACAGTTCAGCGCGCAAGACAATGGCACCCTCTCCATCGCCACCACCCACACTCAGGCACGTTATGTGTTGCCACTTCCGGTGGCCAAATTGCGCGAGCAATATCCACAAGTCAACATCAGTTTGCACCAAGGCTCACCTGATCAAGTTGCCCGAATGCTGCTAGATGACACCGCCGATATAGGCATGGCCACCGAATCACTTGCTGCTTATGAAGACCTTGTGACACTGCCTTGTTATGAATGGCAGCACATGTTGGTCATCGCCCCTGACCATCCCTTGGCCAAGAAAAAAAATCTGCATCTAGAAGACATTGCCAAAGAACCCCTCATCACCTACCACCCTTCCTTTACAGGGCGAACAAGGATTGATGCGGCATTTGCCAGTAAAAAACTTCACCCACGAATTGCTCTAGAAGCCATCGACTCGGACGTCATCAAAACATACGTGCGCTTGGGTTTGGGCGTGGGCATTGTGGCTGAAATGGCCATGAAAGACGATCCCGTAGGTGATTTAGTTGCGCGGCCCTTAGGAGATCTGTTGGGCCTCAATGTGGCTCGAGTTGCTTTTAAAAGAGGCGCTTATCTGCGTAATTTTGTGTATCAATTTGCCGAGTTATTGAGCGATCGTTTGACGGCTCCCTTGGTGGCAAAAGCCATGACAGGCCATGTCAATGACTATGAACTTTGAACCTTTCAAACAAGTCACCATGACACCTCCATTGATTTCGAAGCACCCCAAAATGGGGACCACTATTTTTACCGTCATGTCTGGATTGGCGGCCGAAGTGGGTGCAGTCAACTTAGGCCAAGGATTCCCTGACTTTGATTGTGACCCCGCACTGATCAATGCCGTGACACAGGCCATGCAGGAAGGCTTGAATCAATATCCACCCATGCCGGGTGTGTTGCCATTGAGAGAGGCCGTATCACAAAAAATTGAAAAACTTTATCAACATCACTACGATGCGCAAACCGAGATCACCATCACGGCGGGTGCAACTCAGGCTTTGCTCACCATCATGCTGGCGGTTGTGCATCCTGGTGATGAAGTGATTGTTTTGGAACCTTGCTACGACTGCTATGTGCCCAATGTCGAAATGGCGGGAGGCGTGGTGGTCAGAGTGCCCTTAACACCCGGCAGCTTCAAACCAGATTTTGACAAAATTCAAGCGGCGATTAATTCTAAAACTCGCGCCATTTTGATCAATTCACCGCACAATCCCAGCGGCATGGTGTGGCGGCACGAAGATATGCTCAAGTTGCAAGAAATTTTAGAGCCAACCCAAATTTTGCTGATCAGTGACGAAGTCTACGAACACATGGTTTACCAACCCCTTGAACACCACAGTGCAAGCTCTTACAAGGGCTTGGCAAAACGCTCTTTTGTAGTCTCGAGCTTTGGCAAAAGCTACCATGTGACGGGCTGGAAAGTGGGTACCGTTGCTGCACCTTCGTCATTCACTTCCGAATTTCGAAAGGTCCATCAGTTCAATGTTTTCACCGTAAATACACCGGTGCAATTTGGTTTGGCGAAGTACATGCAAAACCCTCAACCCTATTTGGAATTGCCAAAGTTTTATCAACGCAAGCGTGATCTTTTTAGACAGGGGTTGTCAAAAACCAAATTCAAGCTTTTGCCAGGTGAAGGCACCTATTTTCAATGCGCCGACATTTCCGAACTATCGGTTGCAGAAAAAGATTTAGGGGAAGCCGAATTTTGCAAATGGTTAACGCGCGAAATTGGTGTTGCAGCCATACCCATGTCTGCCTTTTATGGCAATTCATTTGACCAAAATGTGATTCGATTTTGCTTTGCAAAGAAAGACGACACCCTGCAAGAGGCCATTGAAAGATTGGCGAAGCTTTAGTCGTCAGTTTCTGGTACCAAGTTTGGAAACAGCACTGAGTTAAAGCCAAACTTGCTGAAATCCCGAACACGTTGTGGGTATAAAATTCCTACCAAATGATCGCATTCATGCTGAACAACTTTGGCATGAAAACCTTCTGCAGTTCTTTCAATGACGTGGCCGTGCTCATCAAAACCAGAATAACGGATGTGCTGCCATCTGGGCACAACCGCCCGCAAATCAGGCACTGAAAGACATCCTTCCCAATCATGCTGCATTTCATCGCCAATGGGCGTAATCACAGGGTTGATCAGGACGGTGTAAGGGACGGGCGCTGCATCAGGGTACCTTGAAATGATTTGCCCGGTTCCAAAAATGACCAGTTGAATGTCCCAGCCAATTTGGGGCGCAGCCAGTCCAGCACCATTGGCGGCAATCATGGTCTCCTTCATGTCAACAAGGCCTTGCTGAAGCTCTGGCGTGTTGAACTGCAGCACTGGCTTAGCAATGCGCAAAAGGCGCTTATCACCCATCTTCAATATGTCACGAACCGTCATGCAGATCCCCTTTTATCAATGCCAAAAGGCCAGCTTCATCCAACACAGGAATGCCCAGCGCCAAGGCTTTTTCAAGTTTGCTACCGGCCTCAGAACCTGCGACCACGTAACTCGTTTTTTGACTCACTGAGCCGGCAACTTTGGCACCGGCTTCTTCCAACATGGCTTTGGCCGCATCGCGACTCAAAGTAGGCAGTGTGCCTGTCAGCACTACCGTTTGACCACTCAATGCTTGAGGTACTCGCGCTGCAGGAGAACCTTCTTCCCATCGAACACCACACGCTCTGAGTTGCGCCACAATTTCTTGGTGATGCGCTTGGGCAAAAAAAGTGAGGACGCTTTGTGCCACGATGGGGCCGACATCAGCCACTTGCAAAAGTTCATCTATAGATGCCTGCATCAAACCATCCAGTGTGCCAAAGTGACGTGCAAGTTCTTTCGCTGTTGCTTCTCCCACATGCCTTATGCCAAGGCCATAGATGAAACGCGGCAAGGTGGTCAACTTGGAATCCTCCAAGGCTTTCAACACATTGAGGGCTGACTTCTCTGCCATACGATCAAGTTGAACCAAGCCGGTCAAACCTAATTTATAAAGATCTGGCAAGGTGTGAATCACCCCTGCATCTACCAACTGCTCGATCAACTTTTCACCCAAGCCATCCACCTCAACGGCTTTTCTTTGCGCAAAATGTAAAAATGCCTGTTTGCGTTGGGCGCCGCAAAATAAACCACCACTGCATCGGTAGTCTGCCTCGTCCTCGTCTCGCAATGCTGGGCTTGCGCAAACAGGGCAAGTGTGGGGCATGGTGAAAATTTGAGCGTTAGCTTGTCGCTTGTCGAAAACAACACCAACCACTTCAGGAATCACATCACCCGCTCGGCGCACAATGACTGTGTCACCGACTCGAACATCCTTGCGACGAGCCTCATCTTCGTTGTGAAGAGTGGCATTGGTCACCGTGACGCCACCTACAAATACAGGCGCCAATTTGGCAACCGGCGTTAACTTACCCGTCCGTCCCACTTGAACATCAATCGCTTGAACGATGGTCATTTCCTCCTGAGCTGGGTATTTGTGTGCCACCGCCCAACGAGGCTCGCGACTTACGAACCCCAGCTTTTCTTGAAGCACAAGCTCATTGACTTTGTAAACCACGCCATCTATGTCGTAGGGCAATTTGTCGCGTTGTTGCGCAATTTCAAAATGAAAGGCAATCAAGCCAGTTGATCCCTGAACGCATTGAGTTTGAATTGCAACCGGAAAGCCCCAAGCTTTCAAGGTTTGCAACAAGTCATAGTGACGCTGAAATGGCGCAAAGCCTTCTGGCCAGCCCTTGACTTCGCCCAAGCCATAAGCAAAGAAGCTCAAGGGTCTTTGTGCGGCAATGTTGGAATCCAATTGCCTCACAGCACCCGCAGCGGCATTTCTGGGGTTGACAAATGTTTTCTCACCTTTAGCGCCTTCGGATATTTTGCGAAGCTGGCGCTCATTGAGTGCATCGAAGTCATCTCGTCGCATATACACTTCGCCGCGTACTTCAAGAACAGCTGGCCATTTGCTCACATTGGAAGTAAGTTGCAAAGGGATTTGACCAATGGTTCTAATGTTGTGCGTCACATCCTCACCAAACTCACCATCTCCTCGGGTCGCAGCTTGAACCAAGATGCCATCTTCATAGCGCAGGCTCATGGCAAGGCCATCAAATTTGAGTTCCGCCACATACTCCACAGCAGCAGGATCTTCTGTTAAGCCCAGTTCTTTTCGAATTCGCGCATCAAAGGCCATTGCGCCAGTAGCTTCGGTGTCTGTCTCTGTTCGAATACTGAGCATGGGAACTTGATGGCGAACTGACGAGAATTCGGGCAAAACAGCCCCTCCAACGCGTTGCGTAGGGGAATCAGTCCTTAAAAGTGCCGGATACTGAGCTTCAATTTCTTGAAGTTGCCGAAACAGTCGGTCGTATTCTGAATCAGGAATTTCGGGCGCATCCAATGTGTAGTAGGCATGCGCATAACGGTGCAAGTCGTTTCGAAGCAGCGTGGCTTGCTGATTTGCAAGTTCTACTGCTGAAACAACTTCAGTCTTGTCATCTTCAGAATTTGAAAACAAATCTAAGTTCACAATGACAAGAGCCATTCAATTATGAAAACAAACGACGGGCCTGAGGAGAGCCAGAGGACAATTCACGTTCGTCCAACGCATCGTAAAGTTGCTCCAAATCAACTGCAATGGCATTCAAATCGGCTTCTGTCAGTGCGTGTCCTGCACCATCTGTAATGACACCGTCCATTTCTTGCCCCAAAATGCGCGCGGCTTCTCGCAATCTGGCAAATGCGTGCTCTTCTCTTGGAACCTGCGGCACATCAAGGCTTAAGCTAAATTCTCGAATAGCCGACAAGGCTGGGTCGTCCGCCATGGCGGCTTGCGTGTCAAATGACAAAGACAAAATGGGCGGCAAACCTTGTACGGCGGCAGCCAACACCATGCGCCCTGGAATGACACCCGCCACAAAACCCCAACGTGCAGCGTGTTGGTGAATGTAGCCAGGACTCCAAGCCGCCGAAGTAGCACAGACCGTGAAACTTAACTGAGCATCGTGCTCACTTGCAAATTGATCAAGCTCCCTAGCACGCGCCACTTCTTCCAACATGTCAGGAAACTCTGGCTCTCCGCCGATAGCATCGGCGAAGGCCTGAGCTTTGATGACGTACTCGGAGAATTCAATATCATTCAATGCACCTACCCTGTTGGCCAATTGAACGCCTGCTTGAAATGCGTGATAACGACGACCTGCAACAGGGGTTTCCCATTCGCCAGTGGTGTCGTTCAAGCCTTCCACCGCAAAGGGCTTGGTACCCACACGGCGAGTTGCTGGTAAAGCGGCTAAAGCAGCGTCACCTGAAACCTGGTTATCAAGCTCAATGGCTGCTATCACATCGATCAGAGCGTCAAGTGGGGGCTTCTTTTCTGGGACTGGCAAGATGTCAAGTTCGGCATCTAGAAAATACGGATCTTGTGAACCCAGACGCTCAGACACGGGCGTATCAAGTGTGGGATCGATGCCAGAACTTGGTGAATCAGCAACCGCTTGGCGAGGCGCATTTTGGCGCGCTGTCCATAAGTTGTATAGAAAAACCCCCACCAGGGTTAAACCACCCACAATTAACAAACTGTTTTGCAATGAGCTCATGATGGGGTTAGCAAACGAAGGTTGTGATTAAAAATTTGAAGGTCTCTTTAAACCAACTCGGCCATTGACACTGCGGCTTCCATGTCCACAGCCACAATGCGAGAAACGCCTTGCTCTTGCATGGTCACGCCAATCAGTTGTTCAGCCATTTCCATGGCAATTTTGTTGTGACTGATGAACAAGAATTGTGTTTCTTTGCCCATGCTTTTCACCAACTTGGCATAGCGTTCTGTATTTGCATCGTCCAAGGGAGCGTCCACCTCGTCCAACAAACAAAAAGGTGCGGGATTGAGTTGGAAAATGGCGAACACCAAGGCAATGGCCGTCAGTGCCTTTTGACCTCCAGACAGCAAATGAATGGTCTGATTTTTTTGACCCGGTGGCTGCGCCATCACTTGAACCCCTGAGTCCAAAATTTCATCGCCTGTCATGACCAAGCGGGCACTGCCGCCGCCAAACAACTCAGGGAACATACGGCCAAAATGTTCATTCACAATTTTGAAAGTACCGGCTAAGAGATCTCTGGTTTCAGCGTCAATTTTCTTAATGGCATCTTCCAAGGTTGTCATGGCTTCTGTTAAATCAGCGGTCTGAGCGTCCAAGAACAACTTGCGTTCGCGCGATGTGGTCAACTCGTCTAAGGCTGCTAAATTGACGGCACCTAAGGCTGCAATTTCACGATTCAGCCGATCTATTTCTGATTGCAAGCCGGTTAAACGAACTTGGCCATCCTCAATTGATTTGGCCAAAACTTCAAGGTCTGCCTCAGCGTCAAGCAACAACTGCGTGTATTGCTCAAGACCCAAACGAGATGCTTGCTCTTTAAGTTGCA